>DATGEL010000109.1 GCA_035310145.1 Dehalococcoidia bacterium | reverse complement strand
GGCCTCCTCAGGGAGACTGGTGACGCCTCTACCCTACCGGAGTGCCCGTTCTGCGTGTCCCGCGCCGGCTTGGTCGTGGGCCCGCGGGCCCACGACCAAGCCGGCCGATGCTCGGACTGTCTCACCTGTCCTGGCACACGAAACCGGCTGGCAACCGGCGCTCACGACCGCGCTCTCCGCCCTCTACTCCCTGTTCCCTATTCCCTAGCGAGACATGCCGTGATACTCGCGGTTGGGCATCTGGCCGGTGGCCGCCGCCAGGCGGTTGGTGAAGTTGAACATCGAGGCCACTTCGGCGATGTCCCAAACGTCTTCCTCGCTGAAGCCCAGCCGCTTGAGCGCGGCGATGTCTTCCGGCGAGCACTCTTCCATCTCGCGCGTAATCTTCAGCGCGTAGTCCAGCATCGCCCGTTCACGCGGCTGCAGACCGGCGCGGCGGTAGTCGAGCGTGATGCGGTCGGCGAGCACCGGGTCGCCGGTGAGCGTGCGCAGGGTCGAGCCGTGCGAGGTAAGGCAGTAGATGCACTTGTTCTGCATCGAGACGGCCACGGCGATCATTTCGCGGTCGGCACGGCTCAGGCCGGAGGGGCCGGTCATCAGCTCGTTGTAGTGCGCGAACCACTTCAAGAAGCGCGACGGACGCCAGGCCCAGGCGTGGAAGACGTTCGGGCAGAAGCCGACGCGCTCCTCCGCCTTCTCCAGCAGGGCGCGCACGTCGGGGTCCATCTGCGTCTTTTCCAGCAGCGGAAACCAGCTCGCCGGCGGTTCGCTGTGCGGTGGAGGCTCGGGGGCGGGCTGCGGCCGCGCCGGTTGCGCGGATCCGTTCACGCGGCGCGAGGCCGCCTCTGCCTTGCGCGTCGCCGCGCCGCGTGCTTGCATGGCCATGATCGACCTCCAGACGGTTACAGGTCGCTTCGCTCTGCCTCCTGTCTACCATCGCGGCGCCCGGCTCTGCAAACGCCGGCCCCCAGGCTCCAGTCCGGCGTTTGCTCGGCGCCGCCGCGGATGGTAGCCTCCCGCCGAGATGACGAACCGTACCGACGGCGCCGCCTTCGACCGCATCCTGCGCTTCGAGGCGATCCATAACGTCCGCGACCTGGGTGGGATTCCCGCGCCGGGCGGGCGGCGCACGCGGCCGCGCGTCGCCTTGCGTGCGGCCACTCTGCTGGCAGCAACGCCGGCCGATCGCGAGCAACTCAAGCGATTGGGCGTCAGCCGCGTTTTCGACCTGCGCTCATTTCCGGAGTTGGCGCGCGAGGGATTCGCGGACCTGCGCGACGTCGGCGCCGAACGCGAGCACGTGCCGATCTTCCGTGACACCGAGATCTCGCCGGAGGCGCTGGCGGCGCGGCGCAAGCTCTACGCCAGCGACTTCTCGCTCGCCTATCTGCGCATGCTGCGCGAGGGCGCGCCGTCGATCCGGCGCATCGTGGAGGCCGTGGCCGAGGCGCGAGGTCCGCTGCTGTTTCACTGTGCCGGCGGCAAGGATCGCACGGGCGTCGTCAGCGCCGTGCTGCTGCTGCTGGCGGGTGTCGCCCCCGAGCTGATCGCAGAGGATTATGGGCTGACGGCCGCGTACCTGCCGGCGCCGCCGGAGGAGCGGGTGCTGTCCAGCATGGCGCGCATGGGCCTTGATCGCGTGGAGTTCATGGAGATGCTGAGTGCGCGGCCGCCCGCTATGCTGCGCACGATCGAGCGGCTTCACGCCGAATCCGGCTCGGTGGAACAGTATCTGCGCACGACTGGCCTGGCGCCGGACGTGATCGAGGCCGCCCGCGAACGCCTGCTGGACAGCAACGGCACGTAGCGCCTTTGACAGCTGTCGCGCAGGCGCACGCCGGCTGCCGGGACGTGAAACTACCAGCCCGCGTAGCCGCCGGCGCGCCCGACGTTCGCCGCGCGGCGCGGCAGCCAGTCCGCGTCCTCCCGCACGTCCCAAAGGCTCCAGGCGCCCGCCTCCCACTGCGGCCGGCCGATGCCGTACTGGCTGAAGCGCAGTCGGCGGCGCTCGGCCAGCGCCCGCTGGATGGACCAGGGCAGTTCGGCGAGCGGTGCGGGCGGCAGCCTCGGCTCGACGTTCTGGCCCAGCGCATTGCGCCGCTCGCGGTCGAGCTCCCGTTGCAGCGCCGCGATCACCAACCGCACATGCTCGTCGGGCACCGGCTCGATGCCCTCATCCACGCCCGGATACCACAGGTTCGGGTCGTCGAAGGCCGCGCAGGCCTCGTGGACATCGACCGCGATCTCTTCCGCCAGATCCTGCAGCGCGTCGGGGATCTCGGCGTTGCGGCCGCGGTTCGTGATCTGGTCGAGGCTCGAGGTCACCGCCGAGCTCTCATCGCAGCCCTGCCGCAGCGGCAGCCGCGCCAGCGCCGCGCGCGCGTCCGCAAGCTCCGCCGCGCGCCCCAGCGCGCCGGCGTAGGTGGGCTGCGACGCGGTGCAGAAGAGCAGGGCGCCGCCGGCATGCAGGCGATACTCGATCGCGTCGGCGCCGCTGGACGGACCGGAGCAGCGCACCAGCCGTGCAAACACGCGCAGGCGCCGCCCCGCCGCATCCGCGGCGGGGGACGTCCACGAGCTGCGCACCGGTTCGTCCGCAAGCGATGTCATGGCGCCACGTCCGGGCTGGTCATCTCGCGCTTCTGCTGCGGGCAGATGTGGATCGGGTCGGTGTAGCGCTCCGGCCACGGCGCCGGCGCGACACTGGGAGTGCGAACAGGCGCCTCCACCGGCGTGGTCGTGGGATTGCTAACGGCGTTACGCATGGTCTTCCTCCTTCGTATGCGGAACTCGTGGCTCCGTCGTCGACGGCGGCGCCGTGAAGTGTGTTGCCAGTCGCTGCTGCACGTCGCTGCTCGACGGCTCTGTCGAATCCGCGGCGTCCGGCAACGGATAGGGACGGCGCAGCGCGGCGCGCGCGGCAAAACTCTTGAGCAGCACCTCGCGCCCGATTGCCCGGCCGTTCACGTCCTTCGCGTCGGCGGGCACGGCGTAGTCGATCGCGAGCAGATCGCCCCATGACAGGCGCAGCGCCGCCTCGCCCACGTTTTGCTCCTGGCAAAACAGCAGCGCCGCGGCGATCTGGTCGTTCAGCTCAACGCTCGCGGGTGGGAACTTCCAGGTCTCCTGCGCCGGCAGCTCGTGGCGGATACAGCGCTGCAAAAGCCACAGTTCGGCCACGCTGGCGACCATGGGGACCGTATCGACCGAGCCGCGCGCATACGGCTCGTCTCCGTCCGGCATCAAATCGTGATAGCGTCCCTCCATCGTCTTGTCTCCTCGCCCAGGGGGCTGCTCGACCAGCAGCCCGGCCCAACGCCTCCACCGTCTCAATTATTATTTTGCGCCGAATCCGCAGTTTCACGAATAGTCCGCGCGGCACTTTTTGGTTACAGCTTGCCATAGTGTTGCGTATGGACACCGAACCCTTCGGTCTGAGTCGAGCGGACCGGGCCGCCAACGATTCCTGGATGTCGCTATGCTGGAGGGCGCACGCCGGCGAGATACGTCTGGCAAACCGCGTCGCGAAGCCGCGGCCGCGGGGGAAGCGTGCGCGCGAGGCGTCGGTGGCGGGAGAAGCCGGCATCACAACCCGAGCGTCGGATGGGCGCCGCGCCCCGGCGCCCGGCCTCAAGCACCTGGCGACCACGTTCTCTTCGCTGCGCATCTACAACTACCGGCTCTACTGGTTCGGCCAGCTCGTCTCCCTCACCGGCACCTGGATGCAGCGCACCGCTCAGGCGTGGCTGGTGTTGAAGCTGACCGATTCCGCCCTGGCGGTGGGCACCGTCACCGCACTCCAGTTCCTGCCCATCACCTTCCTTTCGTTATTTGGCGGCGTGATCGCCGACCGCGTGCCCAAGCGCCGGCTGCTGATCGTCACGCAGTCGATCTCCGCGGTGCAGGCGTTGGTGCTGGCGCTGCTGACCCAGATCGGCGCAATCCAACTCTGGCATCTGTATCTGCTGGTGCTGGTGCTGGGCCTGGCGAACGCTTTTGACAATCCGGCGCGGCAGTCGTTTCCCGTGGAGCTCGTAGGTCGCGACGAGGTGGCGAACGCCGTGGCGCTCAACTCGACCCTGTTCAACACCAGCCGCATCACTGGGCCGGCGCTGGCCGGCGTAGCGCTGGCGACGGTTGGTGTGGCCGGCTGCTTCTGGCTGAACGCGGCCAGCTTCCTCGCCACGATCGGCGGCCTGGTGCTGATGCGGCCCGAGCGGTTCTTTTCGATTTCGCGGCCGCGGCGCGATCCGCCGCTGCGGCTGCTGCGCGAAGGGGTTGGCTATGCCCTGCGAACGCCCGCGATCTTCGTCCTGGTGATCACACTGGCGTTCTTCGGCACATTCGCCTTTAACTTCACCGTTGTCGTGCCGCTGCTGGCCCGCTTCACGCTGCGCTCCGGCTCGCTGGGCTACGGCCTGCTGTTCAGCGCCCAGGGGGCTGGGGCGCTGGTGGCGGCCCTGGGACTGGCCTATACGCGGGGCCAGAGTCTGCGCACCGTCTTTGCCGGCGGCTTGGCGCTGAGCCTGGCTTTGCTCTGTCTTGGCCTCTCCACCATCTACGGCGTGAGCGCCGCGCTGTTGGCGCTGATCGGCGGCGCGGGCATCATCTACAGCGCATCGGCGCAGACGCGGCTGCAGATCATCGTGCCGGATCAGTTGCGCGGCCGGGTGATGAGCATCTATACGCTGCTGTTCGCCGGCACCACGCCGATCGGCAGCGTGTTCATCGGCGCCGTTTCTGAACACTGGAACGTGCAGGCCTCGCTGATCGCGTCCGGCGCGCTGGCGCTGGTCGGGCTTGCGCTCGCCTGGCTGTATCTGCGCGGCCGCTCGCCGGCGGAGATGCTGCGCGGCACGGTGCTGGAGGCGACGGAATGACGTGCGCCGCGGGCTTGTGCTCGGCCGCCGTCGCGGTTTCACTCCTGATCGGGCAGTATGAGCGCTGATCGCGGCTTAAGTTGTCGTCGAGGTGTCGTCTATGAAGCTGGTAGTCGTCCGATCCGGTATCGCGATTCCTGAAGTGCAGGAGCGCCACGTCGAGGGCGTCTGCGCGATCGCGAAGGAAGCCGGCCTCGAGGTGGCCAGGCCGGCGACGCGCGAAGACGAGCTGATCGCCGAGGCCGACGCGGAGATCGCCTTCGGCGGCCTGCGCCCGGATCTGTACACCTACGCCAGGCAGTTGCGCTGGGTGCAGACGGTCGGCGCGGGGGTCGATGCCTACCTCAAGGGCAAGTTCGTCGAGGACGATGCGGTGCTGACCAGCGAGAAGGGCGCGGTGGGCGTGCATCTCGCCGAGCACGCCTTCGCCTTGCTGCTCACGCTCACTCGCGGCGTGGCGATCGCCATCCGCGGCCGGCGCTGGGACACGCGCATCGATATTCGCAAGCGATCGTGGGAGCTGACCGGGCGCACGGCGGGCCTGGTGGCGCTTGGCGGCACGGGCGTGGCGATCGCGCGGCGCGCCAGGGCCTTCGATATGCGCGTAATCGCCGTCGATCCTGAGTCCGCGGCCCCGCCGGCGGAGGTCGAGGCTTGCTGGGGTCTCGACCGATTTTACGACCTGCTCGGCCAGAGTGACGTCGTCTTCGTCTCGGCGCCGCTCACCGCGCGGTCGCGCCGCATGTTCGACGCGGCGGCGTTCGCCGCGATGAAGCCGGACAGTGTCCTGATCAACGTTTCGCGCGGGGAGATCGTGGACGGTGACGCGGTGCTGACCGCGCTCGACAGCGGCCACGTGCGCGCTGCCGGCCTCGATGTCACGCCGGAGGAGCCGTTGCCGCCCGAGAGTCTGCTGTGGGACCATCCGCACGTGGTCGTCACGCCGCGCACCGCGGTCCAACCCTAGTGCTGCGTTCCTCAACGGGAGTACCCAAAGCGAGGGCGGTACAGGCGTGGCGTGGGCGGCGGCCGTCCCCACACCCACGGCTTCGCACGGGCGTGAGCTGTGTGGTCGCGACCGCCGTCGCCTGGTCAATCTCCGCTGGATCAGCGAAACGTTGGCCAGCGTAGGCTTCTCGGCGTCCCAGCCGCCACCCCGGCTCTTGCAGGTTCAGCCAGCTCGCCCCCTTGGGGATGAATA
>DATGEL010000108.1 GCA_035310145.1 Dehalococcoidia bacterium | reverse complement strand
CGGCCGGCGAGAGCCCCTCGATGTGATCGACGTCCGGCTTCTCCATCTGGCCGAGGAACTGCCGGGCGTAAGCACTCAGGGACTCGACGTACCGCCGCTGGCCCTCGGCGTAGATCGTGTCGAAGGCGAGCGTGCTCTTGCCCGAGCCCGAGAGGCCGGTGATGACGACCAGCTTGTCGCGCGGGATGGTGACGTCGATGTTCTTGAGGTTGTGCTCGCGGGCGCCTTTGACGATGATCGCGTCGAGGGGCACGAGGCGGCTCCTTAACTCTGCCGTTCCGGGCCGTGGCGACCGCGAGACCGGCGATAGGTCGGGGCGCCGTGGGCGGAGGACGCATACCGAGTCTTCGCTCAGTATACCCGCCATGCGAACGTGTGTGCGCATCAAGTCTAGCAGATTCTGTGACAGGATAACAACGATTCCGCCGAGACTTCGGCAAGGGGGCTCATGATGGCGCGGCTGAGCGAGCAGGACGTAACCAAGGCGCTGCAGGGCCTGGGCGGCTGGCAGCGGGCCGGCGACGAGATCCGCAAGACCTATCCGTTCGAGAACTTTGTGCGCGCCGTCGCCTTCGTCAACCGCGTGGCCGACGCGGCCGAGGCGGCGAACCACCACCCCGACATCGACATCCGCTACAACAAGGTGACGATCGCGCTGACCACGCATGACGAAGGCGGCATCAGCGACAAGGACGTGGCGCTGGCCCAGCGGCTGGAGAGCCTCGAGGCGTAGCCGCGCCCAGCGCCGGCTCTGCGAGCGGCAGACGTGCGGACTGCCTAAACCGCGTCGCGCACTGCAGCCGGATTCGGCGCCTGGCGCAGCGCGGGCGACAGGCCGACGACCGCAAGCAGCGCCGCCAGCCAGGCCGCCGCGATCAGCACGGTGCTCACGGCGCCGAGCCGTTGCAGCAGCACGCCGACCAGCAGCAGCCCAGGCGGGCGGGTGAGCGATGGCGCCAGCCGGCAGACGGCGAGCACGCGGCCCTCGATCTCGTCGGGGATCAGCCGGTGCCGCTCGCTGAAATACGGCACATCCTCGATTGGGTCGATCAGGCCGAAGGCGAAGGCGATCACGCCAAGCGCGAACGCGTTCGGCGCCACGGCGAGCAGCAGCCAGAGCAGCAGCCCGGCGCCGCGGCAGAGCAGCACAGCCTGTCCGACGCGCAGGCGTCGCTCACTCCAGATCCCCAGCAGCGCACCGAGGATCATTCCCGCGCCCTCCGCGGCGAAGATCAGGCCGATCGCCCCGGCGCCGGCGTGCTGACGTTGGGCGAGCACGATCACGATCAGCGGCATTGCCGGCGAGGCGAGCGCGCCACCAAGGTTGAGCATGGTCATACCGCGCAGCAGCGGCTGCCGCCACAGCCAGACGACGGCCTCCCGCACCTCGCGGTGCAGCGGTTCGTGCACCGCAGTGCGCTCGCCCTGAAGCCGCACGCGCATGGCGAGCAGCCCGGCCAGTGAGGCGGCGTACGAAGCAGCGTCGCAGAGAAACGGCAGCGCCCGGCCCGCGGCGAACAATAGTCCGCCCAGCGACGGCCCGACCAGCGCCACCGCGCCCTCCGTGACCTCGCTCTGCGCGACCGCGGCGGCCAACTGCTCGGCCGGCACGACGTGAGGCAGGCAGGCGGTCTCCGCCAGTCCGAAGACGACGCCGAGCGATCCCTCCACGAAGGCGACGAGGCAGACCAGCGCGAGCGTGAGCCGCCCGAGTGCGAACGCGAGCACAATCGCTGCAAGGCTCAGCGCGCGGCCGGCGTCACAAAAGAGCATGGTGCGCCGCCGGTCCCAGCGGTCAACCAGCGCGCCGCCGGGCAGCATGAACAGCAGCGCCGGCAGCGCCCGCAGCGCCGCGACCGCTCCTGCCGCGGCAGCCGAGTGTGTCAGCGCGAGCACCAGCAGCGGGAAGGCGAGATCGCTGACGCTCGTGCCGGTGGCCGAGACGGTCTGACCGGCCCAGAGCAGCAGATAGTCGCGATTGTGGAAGAGCCGCGGAATCCGAATCGCTCGCACGCGCCACCCCCGCGGGCATCACAAAACCGCGGACGGGAGCCGTCCGCGGTCATCGGAGGGTGGCGGAGCCGGCAGCGCCGGCCGTCAGCCCGCCGATGCGGACGGCAGGAGCGGGCGGAACAGCATCGTCGTCACCTCGGAACGCAGCGATCGTTCGCCAGCGTACGTGGCCACCGCGCGCGCGTCAACGGTTGACGGCGCGCCGCGGCGGGCATCGTGACGATTCGCCGTGTATCGGGAAGCGCGCCGAAGCCGCCCACCTCAGCTCAATGAGGTGGGCGGCTTCGGCGCGACGGCTGGCAAAGACCGGCTGCGCGATCGTGCGATCGGCCGCTGGCTTAGCCGCCGACGATGATAATGCCGCGCTCGGCGAGCGGGCTGTACACCCGTGGCGGCAGCGGCTGCGGGTTGAGCATGACCCATGCCCCGGGCGGCAGCGGCTGCGGATTGAGCATGACCCAGCTTGGATGAATCAGCATCGGGCGCGCCTCCTTGTCGTTAGCGTTGTCATCCGGGTGGCGTTCCCCCGCCATTCCGGTGACACCACCGTACGCGCCCCGGATGCATCGCCGCCGTGAAGTTGGTTCCCGGCGCGCGGTGAACCTGCTCACAGTGCCCGCGCGGCGAGTTCGAACGCTGGGCTGGAGCCGTCCACCACGCGCCCGCCGCGGATCACGCAATCGAACAGTGTCATCGGGCTTCCTTACCTATCTGGAGTGATCAGACACCGGCTGCGGCGGCTGAGCGCCGCTTAGGTCGTCGAGGGCGCGGCGGTAGGCGCGGACTTGGCGGCAAGCTGGGTCTGCAGGCTGTAGTAGTCGAGCCGCGCGTGATTCCCCACGATCTTGCCCATGGAAACGCGGAAGATGTCGGTCCAGCCGACTTCGATGCGGTTCCCCGTCGGCGCCATGCCCTGAAACTCGTTGCGGTGGGTGCCGCGAGACGTGCCGCGCACGGCGACCTTGTCGCCATCGGCCACCATCTCCTCAACCTGCTCTTCCAAGTCCGGGAAGGCGGCGATCGCGGCGGCGAGAAACCCCATGTAGCTCTCGCGATCCAGCGGGCGGGGCACGCCGGCGACGTGCGCGACGAACTCGGGCGCCAGCAGCGAGCCGATCGCGCCGAGGTCATGGGCGTTCACGCCCTCACTCAGGAAGTGATGAACCAGGGCCTTGTTCTCCTCGATCGACACGGCGGCGGCTCCTTTCGTCCCTGCCGCGGCGGCAGGGAGGCCGGTGGTCCGCGGCCCGACCCGGGGCAGCTTCAGCCCCGGCGCAGTATGGCGCGCGTGGCCCACTCAGCCGAATAAACGTGGAGTACCTGCGCCGTCGAGCGGCGGGATCTGGCAATGTTCTTGCGGAAAGGCGGTGCGAATGCGGTCAGCATACGAGAAGGAATAAGCCGACCGACGGTCGCGGCCTTCGCGCAGCGCCAATCGCGGGGAGCCGCGTGCGCTGGCAGTTGGCGAACTCAGCGCACGGCGGCTGCAGGACTCGCCCCCGGCGTGTTGGTCACGTTCGCCTGAAGCCGAGTCGTAGATGTGATGTGCTCGGTGTGCCGCACTTTACGCCTGCCCCTGCGTCGCATCCAGCCACTCGATCACGAAGCGCAGGGCGGTTTCGGCGACGCTGAGCATGTAGGCGCGGCGCGAGCCAGGGAAGAGGAAGCGTTCGATGCGGGTGCCCTCCGGCGTGGCGATGCCAATGTAGACCGTGCCCGCCGGCTTCTCCGCGCTGCCGCCCGTCGGCCCGGCGATGCCACTTTCGGCCACGGCGATCGTGGTGCCGAACGCCTTGCGGGCGCCCTCCGCCAGCTCGTGCACGCCCGGCTCCGAGACGCTGCCCACGCTTCTCGCTGTCTCCTCCGTCAGGCCAAGCAAAGAGCGCTTCGGCCCGTTGTGGTAGGCGGTGATGCCGCCGACAAAGACCTTGGAGCTGCCCGGCACGCTCACCAGCAGCGCGCCGATCAGACCGCCGGTGCAGGCCTCGGCCGTGGAAAGGGTCACGCCGCGCTCGGTGCAGCGCTGGATCACCTGCTCTTCGATCGCCATCGCCTCGCCTCAATCGCCCGCCGGCTGCGCCGCGCCCGTGACTTCAGCGACGAAACCCAGCACCTCGTTGACGAAGCGGTCGGGCTGGTCGCTGTGGATGTTGTGGCCGCAGTGCTCGATCATCACCAGCCGCGCGCCGGGGATCGCCCGCGACATGATCACGGAGCCGCCGGGCGGCGTCTGCTTGTCGTCCAGCCCTTGCAGGATCAGCACCGGCATGTGCAGGCCGCGCAGCTCGTCGGTGAAGTTGTAGCGCGCCACCGCCCGCGCCGCGGCGGCGTAGGCGTGCGGCTCGTTCAGCTGCACACGGCGCTCGTCCGCGGCCAGCGCCTCGGGGTGCGCGGCCTTGAACGCGTCCGTGTAGGCCGCCTGGCGTCGGGCGATCATCGGCGCGATGCCCTCGCGCTCGATCTCGTCGGCTTGGCCTTCCCAGAACTGCGCCGCGGCCTCCTTCACCTCGCTCGACGTGCTGGCGAAGATCGCCGCGCGGACCTTCTGCGGAAAGTCCAGCACCAGCCGCTGCGCGATCACGCCGCCCATCGAGTGGCCGAGCACGATCACGTCGCGCATGCCGGCTGCATCAAGCACGCCGGCCACGTCGGCGGCCCACTGCGCCGGCGAGTACGGTCCCGACGGCTTGGCCGAGTGCCCGAAGCCGCGTACGTCCAGCGCGAGCACGCGGCAATGCGCCGCCAGCCGCGGCAGGGCCTCGCCCCAGTCCATGGCGCTGCCGCCGATGCCGTGAATCAGCGCCAGCGGCGAGCCGGCGCCCTGGATCTCGTAGTAGATGCGTGTGCCGTTGACGTTCGCTTCCATTTCGGCCCTCATCCTCTCCTGTCTCCTTCCCCCAATTTGCAACATCGCGCGAAGCGCGATCTGGGATGAGGGAAGGAGACGATCCAGCCTGAAGCGTTCCGGTTCTCCTGCGGTTAGCCCGACGCCGTCCGAGTCGTGCTGCGCCCGATCGCCCCTCGCCCAGGATTGGGCGAGGGGTATGTGAAATGAGGTGAGGGCCGAGGGCCGAGCGCCGTGCACGTCCATCATCCCTCGATTATTTCCCGCTGAACCGGCGCAGATCGATCGCCCGGTGCCGGCCGCGGCGCAGTTCTTCGACAAGCCCCGACTCGCTCGTGACCGGGCGTTCGAGCTGCGTCGCCGCCGTGCCGACCTCGCGCGGGCTGTGGCAGTCGCTGCCGCCGGTCGGCGGCAGGACCAGCGACGCGCCGAGTCGCGTCGCCGCCGCGTTCTGCGCCGCGCTGTCGCTGCCGTTGATGCCTTCGACCGCATCGAACAACGTTGCGGCGGTGCGCTGATCGACCGCTGGCTGGCCGGGCCGCGCCGGATGCGCCAGCAGCATCAGCCCGCCGGCCTCGTCCACGTGCCGGCGCAGCGAGGCGGCGAGAAAGCAGTCGGGCGGCAGACTGTCCAGCCCGAAGACCAGAACATGACCCAGCTCGGTCGTGACCTCCATGCCGCGCAGCAGCAGCACGCCGTGCTCCTTGCTCAGCGCTTGCAGTTCTTCGAACGGGCGCAGCCGGTCGTGTTCGGTGAGGCAGACCGCGTCCAGATCGGCGGCTCGGGCCAGCCGTGCCAGCTCAACCGGCTGCAAGGAGCTGCAGGCCGAGAGCGGCCGCGTGTGGCAGTGCAGGTCGATCAGCACGGGCGTCTTTCGGGGCCGGCAAGGGCCGCCGCCATCTTCCCGCAGTGTGCCGCCCGCGGGCAACCGTGCCGCTGTACGGCTCTGCCCTCTCGCCGCCCTTCTCCTGTACGCTGTCTGCGGCAGCCGTGCCCGGACGCGTACGCATGAGCGAGGAGCGCGCACGATGCAAAACCGCTGGTCCGCCGCCGAGGCCGAGGGCAAGACGCCGTTTGAGCGGATGCTCTACGCCTCGAGGCTGGTCGGCGCCGACCCGGCGCTGGTGCTCTGGGGCGGCGGCAATACCTCGCTCAAGGTCGAAGAGGCCGACTTCCGCGGCCGCGTCGTGCCGGTGCTGCGCGTGAAGGGCAGCGGCTCCGACCTTAAAGCCATCGCAGGCAAGCACTTCCCCGGCGTGCGCATGGACGACGTGCTGCCGCTCTTCCACCGTGAGGGCATGTCCGACGAGGAGATGGTCGCCTACCTCGAACACACGCTGATGGAGCCGGCCTCGCCGCGCCCCTCGATCGAGACGCTGCTGCACGCCTTCATCCCGGACGCCTGCGTGATCCACAGCCACGCCGACGCGATCTGCGCCCTGACCAACAGCGCCCGCGGCGCCGAAGTCGTGGCCGAGGCGCTGGGCGACGACGTGGCGATCGTGCTCTACCGCCGCCCCGGCTTCCTGCTCTCGCGCGCGGTCGGCGAGGCGCGGGAGAAGCGACCCGACCTGCGCGGGGTGGTCTTGATGAACCACGGTCTCGTCACCTGGGCGGACGAGCCGCGTGAGGCCTACGAGATCCACATCGACCTGGTCGAGCGGGCCGAGGCCTACGCGCGCGAAAAGGCCGCCGGCCGCAGGAGCTTTGCGGCGGTGAAGTCGGCGCTGTCCGAGCGCGAGCGCGAGCGCGCGGCCGCCGCCTTCGCGCCGCGGCTGCGCGGCCTGCTGGGCGAAGAACGCCGCGCCGTGCTGCGCTACGACGCGGCCGAGGACGTGCTCGGCTTCGCGAGTTCGGAGGGGGCGGCGGCGCTGTCGCAGATCGGCCCGGCCACGCCCGATCATCTGCTCAACACGAAGCGATTGCCGCTGTTCGTCGCGGCGCCCGACCCAACGAACCTCGACGACCTCGCGAGCCGTGCGCGGAAGGCGCTGGCGGCCTACCGCGAGCAATACGCCGCCTACGTCGGTCGGCACAACAAGGATAACTACCCGCTGCTGGAGTCGAATCCGCGCGTGGTCCTCGTGCCCGGCCTCGGCATGTGGACGGCGGGCGCCGAGGCGCGGCGGGCGTCGATCGCGGGCGAGATCTACCACCACACGATCTCGGTGATGGCCGCGGCCGAGGCGGTCGGCGGCTACCGCTCGCTCAGCGAGCGCGACGCCTTCGAGGCGGAGTACTGGCCGCTGGAGCTGTACAAGCTCTCGCTGCTGCCGCCGGAGCAGGAGCTGGCGCGGCGCGTGGCGCTGGTGACGGGCGCGGGCGGCGGCATCGGCAAGGCGATCGCCGAGCGGCTGGCCGCGGCCGGCGCGCACGTCGTCGTCACGGACGTGGACCGCGCCGCCGCCGATGGTGTGGCGCAGGGCATCCGCGCGGCGCGCGGCGAGGGTCGGGCCGCCGCCGTCCCGCTCGACGTGACGGACGAGGCCTCCGTCGAGGCGGCGTTTGAGCGCACGGCCCTGCTCTACGGCGGCCTGGACATCCTCGTCTCCAACGCCGGCATCGCCCTGCCCGCTGCGGTTCACGAGCTGGCGCTGGCGGACTGGCAGCGCAGCTTCGCCGTCAATTCCACGGGCCACTTCCTGGTGGCGCGGGCGGCAGTGCGGCTGCTGCGGCGGCAGGGGCTGGGCGGCAGCATCGTCTTCGTGGCGACCAAGAACGTGCCGGCGCCGGGCAAGGATTTTGGCGCCTACAGCGCGGCCAAGGCCGCCGAGACGCAGCTCGCGCGCGTGCTGGCGATCGAGAACGGCGAGGCCGGCATTCGCGTGAACGTGCTGCACCCAGACGCCGTCTTCCGCGGCACCAACCTCTGGTCGCGTGAAGTGCGCGAGCAGCGCGCCCGCGCCCAGGGCATCGCCGTGGACGAGGTCGAGGAGTTTTACCGCAAGCGCAACCTGTTGCAGCTCTCGGTCACGCCCGGGGACGTGGCCGAGGCGGCGCTGTTCTTCGCCTCCGACCGCTCCTCGCGCACGACCGGCGCCACGCTGGCCGTGGACGGCGGCGTGCGCGAGGCGTTCCCGCGCTGAGGCGCTCCGTCTTCCTGCGTCTTCGTCTTCGTCGTTTGCAAGGAGTCACGATCATCAACCGCGAACGGCTGGAAAAGCTGCTGGAAGAGGTACGCGGCGGCACAGTGACGCCGGCCGAGGCGGCGGCGGCGCTGGAGACGTTGCCCTTCGAGGACATCGGCTTTGCGCACGTCGACCATCACCGCGCCCTGCGTGAGGGCTTCCCCGAGGTCGTGCTCGGCCTGGGCAAGTCGCCGGAACAGGTGGCCGCGATCGGCAGCCGCATCGCCGAGCACGCCGCGCGGCTGCTGGTCACGCGGGCCACGCCGGCGCAGTTCGCGGCGCTCGCTCCGCTCGTCCCCGACGCCAGCTATCGCGCCGAGGCGCGGGCGATCGTGGTCGATCGCTGCGCGGCTCAGGCGAAGCTGCCGGGCGTGGTCGTGCTCTGCGCCGGTACGGCCGATCTGCCCGTGGCCGAGGAGGCGGCGATCACGGCCGAGCTGGGCGGCAGCGCCGTCGAGCGTATCTACGACGTGGGCGTGGCCGGACTGCATCGCCTGCTGGCGCACCTCGACACGCTGCGCGCGGCCAACGCGCTGGTCGTGGCCGCGGGCATGGAGGGGGCGTTGCCCAGCGTGGTCAGCGGCCTGGTTGCCGCGCCGGTGATCGCCGTGCCGACCTCGATCGGCTACGGCGCCAGCTTCGGCGGCTTGGCGGCGCTGCTCGGCATGCTCAACAGTTGCTCCGCCGGCGTCGCGGTGGTCAACATCGACAACGGCTTCGGCGCCGGCTACCTCGCCGCCACGATCAACCGCCAGGCGCACGGCGCGGGGCGGCCCTGACCATGCGCGTCGCCTACTTCGACTGCCCCTCCGGCGCCAGCGGCGATATGCTGCTCGGCGCCCTGGTCGACGCCGGCGCCTCGCTCGATGCCATCGTCGCCGCGCTCGCCGGCCTGCCCGTCGGCGGCTATCGGCTGGAGTCGCGCCGTGTCGACCGCGCCGGCATCGCCGCCACCAAGGTAGACGTGCTGCTGGAGGAACGCGAGCAGCCGCATCGCTCGCTCAGCACGATTCTTGGCCTGATCCGCGGCTCCCACCTGCCGCCGAGCGACGTCGAGCGCGGCGCGGCCGTGTTCACGGCGCTGGCGGAGGCGGAGGCGAAGGTGCACGGCGTCGGCGTCGAGCAGATCGAGTTTCACGAGGTCGGCGCCGTCGACGCGATCGTGGACGTGCTCGGCGTCGTGTTGGCGCTGCGGCTGCTCCGCGTGGAGGCCTGCTTCGTCTCGCCACTGCCGGCCGGCGCCGGCACGGCGAAGACCGCGCACGGCGAGATCCCGGTGCCCGGACCCGCCACGCTGGAGCTGCTGGCCCGCGCCCGCGCGCCGATCGCCGCGCCGCGCGAGGGAGAGCGCTTCGAGCTGGTGACGCCGACCGGCGCCGCCCTGCTGACGACGCTGGCTCGATTCGAGCGCCCGGCGCTGCGTCTCGAACGGGTCGGCTACGGCGCCGGCGGCCGCGACACGCCGGGCCGGCCGAACGTGCTGCGTTGCTGGCTGGGCGAGGCTGCGGGTGAGGCGACGGCTGCGCACTCGCAGCGCGAGATGCGGCTGCTGGAAACGAACATCGACGACATGAGCCCGGAGCTGTTCGGCTGGGCGCTGGAGCGACTGTTCGCCGCCGGCGCGGTCGACGCCTGGTGTACGCCGATCCAGATGAAGAAGAACCGCCCCGCCGTGATGCTGCAGGCGCTCTGCCCACCCGAGGCAGAGGCCGAGGTCGTGCGCACGCTGCTGCGCGAAACCTCGACGCTCGGTGTGCGCGTGCGCGAGGTGCGCCGCTACGAGGCCGCGCGCGAGTCAATGACCGTGACCACGCGGCTGGGCGAGGTCCGCGTCAAGGTGAAGCGCCTGCCCGGCGAGCCGCCGCGCGCCGCGCCGGAGTACGACGACTGCCGCGAGCTGGCCCTGCGCAGCGGCTTGCCGCTGGCCGAGGTCTTCCGCATCGTGGGCGAGGCCGCGGCCCGCGTGCTGGATGCGCAGCAGGGCTGAGCCGCGCGGCCAATGGGAGGCGCTTCGCGCGACGGCGTGCAGGTCAATGCGGCTGCCTCCCGTACAATCGGAGCATGGCTCGACGGTCTCTGCCACGGTTGCTCGGCTGCTTGCTCGCCGTGTGCCTGCTTGCCGTGGGCGCGGGCTGCGGCTCGAAGTCCGCGGGCCCGCCGACCGTCAGCCGCGTCGAGCCGGCGACGGTGGCGCCCGGCCAGGACGCCTTTCTGATCGTCGAGGGCAGCAACTTCGCCCGCAACGCCGGCGTGAGCGTGGGCGGGCAGGCCGTCGCCGCAACATGGGTGAACGGCTCGGTGCTCACCCTCGTCGCGCCCGCCGGCCTGAGCGCCGGCGCCTACAACGTGACCGTGCGCAACCCCGGCGGCGCGGACAGCACCTTGCCGAACGGTCTCACCGTCGCCGGCGGCGCCGCCGCTGGTGCGGCGCCCACGGCAACCGCCGCGCCCGTCGCGTCACCCAGCGCCACGCCTCGGCCCACACCGAGCCCGATGCCGTCGCCCACGCCGAGCCCGACCCCCACGCCGTCGCCCACGCCATCGCCGACGCCCAGCCCGCGCCCGACGCCGTCGCCCAGCCCCTCGCCCAGTCCAACGCGGGCGCCGGCCGCCGTGCCGGCCGGCACGCTGGAAGGGATGGTGTGCCAGCCGGCGGAGTTCGGCAATCAGCAGCCCTTGCGCAAGCAGCGCATCGCCAACGACGCGCTCGACGATCCGGGCACCGCCGCGCGGCTTGGCCGGCTCGACGGCTACCAGGTGACCTACGCCAGCTTTCCCGGCACGCGCAGCTCGACGCCGGTGAGCGCCAACACCGACTGCTACGTCGAGCTTTACGGCACGCCGGAGGGGGCGGAGGCGGCCGTGAAGGCGCAGCAGATCTTTCCGCAGAATGTGAGCGTGCAGGAGGTCCAGGCAGGCGCGCTGGGCGGCGCCGCGCGCAGCTTCGAGGGTACCTACAGCGACAGCCGCGGCCAGACCTTCGCCTACACTTTCATCAAGTGGCAGCAGGGCCGTTTCGTCGGCTCGGTGACGATCATCGGCGCCAGCAACGCCCTGGCGCGCCCCGCCGTGCTCACGCTGGCGGCGGCGATGGACGCCCGCATGGCGGCCGCCGTCTCGCGCGAGGGCAGAGCCGGCGGCGTCGCTCGATGACGGCTGTTTGCCCGGCTACGCGCCCACGGCGGCGCGCACGCGCTCGGGGAAGTTCGAGCAGATGCCGTCCACGCCGAGGTCGCGCAGGCGGGCGATCTCGGCCGGCTCGTCCGGCGTCCAGGTGAAGACACGCAGGCCGCGGCGCAGCGCCCGCCGCAGCAGCGCGTCGGTGACGAAGGTATGATTCGGGCTCACCGCCTGCGCGTTCTGCGCCAGGGCCACGGCGCACATCTTCACCGGGTCGGGGTCGCGCTCCGACCAGAGCTGGCCGCAGGGGATCTCCGGCGCCAGCTCGCGCACGCGTCCCACCACCTGCGGCTGGAACGACCAGACCATCACGTCGTCGGCCACGCCCATGCGCCGCACGAGCTGCACCACCGCCGGCTCGATCGCGCGCTGCTTGATCTCGGCGATCAGCAGCGCCCGGCCACGGGTCAGCTCCAGCACCGCTTCCAGCGTGGGCACGCGCTCGCCGGCGAAGCGGTCGCCAAACGTGCGCGCGCCCGCATCGAGTCGTTGCAGTTCGGCCAGCGACTTCGTGCGCACATCGCCCGTGCCGTCGGTCGTGCGGTCTACCTCGTCGTCGTGCAAGAGTACGGGCACGCCGTCGGCGGTGCAGTGCACGTCGATCTCGATCGCCTCGCTGCCCAGCTCGAGCGCGGCGCGGATGCCGGCGAGCGTGTTTTCGGGCGCGTGCCCCTTGCACGCCGCGTGCGAGATGATCAGCGGCCGCCGGCCCCATTGGGGTGAAGCGCTCAAACCGGCACCCTCCGCATGCGCCTCGCCGCGGCTTTCGGCCCCTACCCGGCCAGCTTCGCCAGCAGCGCCGCCGCGCGGTCCAGCGAGACGCGCCGGTCGTCGCCGGCGGGGATCGGTGTGGCGATCACTTCGCCCGCGCCCGCCTCGATGAACTGGCGCAGCCGCGCTCCGACCGCCGCTTCGTCGCCGTGTGCCACGACCTCGTCGATCATCGCGTCGCTCCACTCGCCGCGCAGCGCCTCCTCGTAGCCGGCGTCGCGCAGCATCGTGGCGTAGTAGGGCAGGCGCGGATAGCCGGCGAGCTGCTGGCGGGCGGCGGCGCGCACGGCGGCGGCGTCCTCGTTCACGCAGATCGGCACATGCGCCACCAGCGGCGGCGCCTCGCGCCCGGCGCTCGCGGCGCCCTGGCGCAGCGCCGGCAACGCCACGTCGCGCACGTAGGGCAGCGGGCAGATCCAGGTGATGGCGCCGTCCGCCAGCTCGCCGCAGAGGCGGAAGGCGTTGACGCGCAGCGCCGAGGCCATCACCGGCACCGGCTGCGCCAGCGCCGCCGCCATGCGGCCATGCGCGTGGTAGAAGTCGCCGTCGAGGTCGGCGCCGCCCTCGTTCAGCGCGGCCTTGACGATGCGCAGGTACTCGCGCAGGTGGCCGAGCGGCTTGACGAAGGGAATGCCGAACATGCCCTCGACGCTGGGCTTGTGGCTTGGCCCCAGACCAAGGCGGAAGCGGCCGGGCGCCAGCGAGGCGATCGCCGCCGTCTGCTGAACCACCACGATCGGATGGCGCGGCAGGATGGGAATGATGCAGGTGCCCAGCAGGATGCGCTGCGTGCGCACCGCGGCCGCACCGAGGATCGTCAGTCCGTCGGCGCCCATGCCGCCGGTCGTCAGCCAGGCCGCCGGCACGCCCACCTGCTCGTAGCGCTCGATCGCCGCCAGCGTCGCCGCGGCGTCGCGTTCCTGCACGTGCAGGCCGATCGTCCCTGTGCTCATGGCACTCATGGCTGCTTCGCTCCCGCCCGGTAGGATTCTTCCAGCAGATCCACAACGTGCAGCACCCGCGCCTTCAGCCCGGCGCGGCGCACGCCGTTCTCCAGTTGCAGCATGCAGCCGGGGTTGGCGGTGACGATGATCTCCGGCATCGCCTCGCTGACCTCCTCCATTTTGCTGTCGAGCACCTGCAGCGACATCTCGCGCCGTACGACGTTGTAAATGCCGGCGCTGCCGCAGCAGCGATCCGAGCCAAGCTCCACGAACTCCACGCCCGGAATCGCGCGGATCAGCTGCCGCGGCGACTCCTTCACCCGCTGCGCGTGCGCCAGGTGGCAGGAATCCTGGTACGTGACGCGCGCGTTGACGGGGCCAAGCCGCTTCTCGTCGATGCCGTGCGCGGCGAGGAACTCGGTGACATCGCGCACCATACCGCTGAAGCGCTCGGCCTTCTCGCGGTACGCCTCGTCGTGCGCCAGCAGCTCGTGATACTCCTTCAGCATCGAGCCGCAGCCGGCGGCGTTGACGATCAGCGCATCGACGTTCGCCGCGAGCACCGCGTCGATGTTGCGCCGCGCCAGCCGGCGCGCTGCCTCGCGGTCGCCGCCGTGCACCAGCAGGGCGCCGCAGCACTGCTCGTTGGGCAGCAGCACCACGTCGCAGCCGTTGCGGCGCATCACGTTCAGCGTCGCTCGTTCCGAGGCGGCGTACATCTGCGGCATCACGCAGCCGACGAACATCGCCACCCGGTGCCGCCGCGGCCCCACGGCCGGGTAGAGCCGCCGGCGCGGGCGGAACGGCCGCTTCGAGAGTGAGGGCATCATCGCCTCAAGCTCGCGCAACGGCGGCGCCAGGCGCAGGACGCCGCTGCGCTGCACCAGCCAGCGCAGGCCGGAGCGTTGGTAGAGCCGCAGCGAGGCAGCGACGCCGGAGAGCACGGACGTATGCAGGAAGAGCGCACGCGTGATCGTCCGGCGCAGCAGCCGCGGCCGGGCCGGGCCTTTGCCCTGCGTCAAGATCTGCGAGCGCGTCGCCTCCATGATGCGGCCGAAGGGCACGCCAGAGGGGCAGACCGATTCGCAGTTGCGGCACTGCAGGCACAGCTCCATGTGCCCCACGAAGCCGTCCGAAAGCGGAATGCGGCCCTCTTCCGCGGCGCGCATCAAGTAGAGCCGGCCGCGCGGCGACTCGGTTTCGAGGCCGGTGGCCACGAACGTCGGGCAGTGCATCAGGCAGAGGCCGCAGTGCACGCAGCGCGCCAGGTCGGCGAAGGCGGGCGCGTCCGCCCCGCTGAACGCCGAGCGCCCCGTCGCCGCAGGAGAGGTCATCGGTGCCGTCCTCGCGCGGCCGCCAGGAGGGGAGGCCGCGCCCCCAGTGTCAGCGATCGGCGGGCGCAGCGACAAGCGCGGGACGCGCGCGGCGCGGCATCCCGGCCGGATTCTGCTCGGGCCGCTACTGCGAGGGGCCGCGGTAGCCGCGGTCGAAGGCCTCGCGCATCTTGCGGATGGTATCGCCGGCCTTCTCCGCCGCGTCCTGGGCGCCGCCGGTGTAGTGGCGCACACCCGCGCCGAGCTCTTCCTGCCAGGAGGGTTTGGCGTCGCCGCGGCGCAGGTATTCGCCGCGCAGGATGCGGTCGTAGCCGCCCTCCTGGATCCACTCGCGCAGCAGCGCGGCGCGCATCACCAGGAACGGATGCGTCATGTCCAGCGTGTTCAGCACCTTCAGCACCTGGTCGAGCACGTTGTCGACCTGGCGGTACTCTTCCGCCTGCACCAGGAACTCGTTGAGGTTCATCTCCTCCGGCGTGCCGCCGCCGGCGAGGCGCATCATCGTGCTCATCGCCGCCTCCGGCTGCTGCACGGTGAGCAGGCCGGCGCGGTCGGAAGACAGCTCGCTCTTGCGGTACCACTCCAGCAGCGCGTAGAGGATCGGTTTCGCCGCCATGCCGATCAGCGGGAAGCCCGAGGCCGCCAGCCGGATCAGGATCGCCAGCATCGTGTGGTAGAGGGCATGGCCGCTGAGCACGTGGCCCAGCTCGTGCCCCATGATGTTCTCGACCTCTTCGTCCGGCAGCAGCCGCAGCGATCCGGAGAGCAGCAGCACCCAGGGTTTGTCCACGCCGTAGGCGCCCGCGTTCACCGCCGGGCTCTGCGCCACGTAGAGCGGCACCTCCTCGGGCGAGTCGAGCGTGTCCTGCGCCTGCAGCCAGAGCCGGTGCAGGCGCGGAAACTGGCGCGGCGCGACGCGCACCGAGTCGGCTTGAAACGCCAGGCGCAGGCCGCGCTCGCCGAAGGCGCCGATGATCTTCTTCAGCACCTCGTCGAAGGCGGGGATGGCGCGCAGGGCGGCCAGCGCCGCGCGGTCGGCCGGGTGCTCCCAGGCGCGCGAATCGATCTGGTCGAGGCGGCGGCGGATCGGCACGATGGCGGTGCTGGTCATGGTCGTTCCTTGCGCGAAGCGCGAGCGGGGTCGTCGTCCGCCGACGGATCGCCCGTGTGCCTGCCTTAGTAGCCTTAGTAGTATGTAGTATCGCTGTGCGGCGCAAGCCCGTGAAGGTGCTGGCCCCGAATCCGACCTCATGCGCCTCAAGGACGATTCGGAAGCGGACCGGCTGCGGGCTGGACTGCCGGCGAGCGGCCTCGCTATACTGGCATCCGAAAGAGGAGTTCGAGCTTGCCACGTCAGACCCGCCGCAGCCGCAACCAGGCGCCCAGCCTGCGCAAGGGCCAGCAGCCCGCGGTGCCGGCGCACTTCTACCGCCGCACACCCGCGCCCACGCTCGAGCCGCCGCCCGGCAGCGAGGAGCAGGCGGGCGAGCCCGATCTCGATTCCGCGGCGCTCGATCGGCCGGCCGCGCCCAGCAGCAGAGCTCTAGCGGCCCCCGGCGCACCGGCAGCGACGGCCGGTCCCCGAGGCCGTACGGCCGCACGCGCGGAGGCCGCGCGCGAGCGGCTGAGCCACACCGATTACGGCTACGTGATCGGCGAAGTGAAGCGCATCTTTGTGACTGCCGCGATCATCATCGTCTTGCTGATCGTGATCGCCATCCTGCGGCATTAGGCGCGGCATTCGGCCCTCATCCTCTCGTCTCTCCTTCTCCCAATCCTGGGAGAAGGAGACGATCCAGCCTGGAGCGTTCCGTCGCCGGTGCGGTTACCCCAACGCCGGCCGATTTCTCCTCCGCCGGATCGCCCCTTTCCCTCATCCCAAATCGCGCCCCGCGCGATGTCAGAGATTGCGGGAAAGGGGACGGGGGATTGAGGGCCGTCAGCCACGCCTACTTCAAGTAGTTCACGGACACGACCGCGGCGATCACGACGAAGATGTATCCGTAGAGGTCGTTCTGCGGCAGCAGCGTATGCGGCGACGCCACCAGGTTGTGGATCAGGTAGACCAGCACGCATGATGCCGCCGCGGCCACCTGCAGCGAGACGCCGCGCCGCCGGTTGGTGACGCGGCCCATCGCCTCGGCCACCAGCCAGCCGTAGCCCAGCGCGGGCAAGAAGATGAAGATGCCGAAGATGCCCGCCGAGCGCGGAAGTAAATAGCCCCAGAGCACGCCGACCACCACCGCCACGACCGCCGCCGCCGCAATGCCGCGCACCAGCAGCGCCGGCGAGACGGAGTAGATCACCGGCCGGCGCAGGTTGGCGCAGCTCTTGCAGCGGGCGCCCACCGGTGTCTGCACCATGCAGCGCGGGCAGATGGGCGTATCGCACTTGCCGCAGCGCAGCTCGGTCTCGACTTGCGGGTGTTGGGCGCATTGCACCGAACGCTATCCCCTGGTCCCGTCCACATCTACCGCGAAGGTTAGCTCGCCCTCGCAGGCGAGGGCGCCGTCGACGGTAGCGCGCGCGGCGCCTTTGCCGATCGGTCCTCGCTGCCGCGTCAGTTCCACTGCCAGCCGCAGCGTGTCGCCGGGCACGACGCGGCGGCGGAAGCGCACGCCGTCGATGCCGGCGAAGAAGCCGATCTTGCCACGGTACTGCTCCTGGCTGAGCAGCGCCACGGCGCCGACCTGTGCCAGCGCCTCGACGATCAGCACGCCGGGCATCACCGGCAGGCCGGGAAAGTGGCCCTGGAAAAACCACTCGTTGATCGTGACGTTCTTGATCCCGACCGCCCGTTTCCCCGCCTCGATCTCGACGATGCGATCAACCAGCAGGAAGGGAAAGCGGTGCGGGATGATCTCCATGATGCGGGCGGCGTCCCAGACATTCGGCGTGATCGGCGCGGCGTCTCGCGGCTCGCTCACGATACGACGACCACGGGGCAAGCGCAGCCTTCGCCGGCGGCGAGCAGCGCCTCCACGGCCTCGTCGGGCAGGGGAATGTCGCCCGGCTCGCGCTCACCGGGGTTCTTGAGCGCGTGGTAGTCGCTGCCGCCGGTGGGCAGCAGCCTCAGCCGCGTGGCGATCGCCAGCAGCTCCGCCACCTTCTCGGGGCCGAGATCCTTGTAGTAGACCTCCATGCCGCCCAGCCCCTGCCCGGCGAGCTCCGCCAGGATCGCCTCCGCGTTCGGCGTGTAGTGCGGGTGTGCGACGACGGGTAAGCCGCCGGCCTTGCGGATCATCTGCACCGCCTCCGTCGGCGTCAGCTTCTCGCGCTCGGCGTAGGCGGGGCCGTTGCGGCCGATGAAGCGGTCGAACGCCTCGGGAATCGACTCTACGTAGCCGCGTTCCACCAGGTGCTGGGCGACGTGCGGCCTGCCCACCGAGGCGTCGCCGGCGATCTCCTGCACCCGCTCCCACGATACGTCCATACCCAGCGCCCGCAGCTTCTCGATCATACGCAGGCCGCGGCCCAGCCGGCCCTCGCGGAAGCGGGCCAGCTCCGCCTGGAACGCCCGGTCGTCGATGTCCATGAAGTAGCCGAGCACGTGCACTTCGCTGCCGGGAATGTCGGTGCTCAGCTCCACGCCGGGCACGAGGCGGATGCCGTGCGACTTGAGCGCGGCCGCCATGTCGCGCACCCCCGCCGTCGAGTCGTGGTCGGTGAGGGCGATGGCCCGCAGGCCGGCGCGCGCCGCCAGGGCAGCGAGCTCGCCTGTCGTCTTCTTGCCGTCTGAGTGCGTGGAGTGGGTATGAAAATCTCCGCTCGCCATGGCTAGCGCGCGTACTCGACGGCGCGCGTCTCGCGCACGACCGTGACCTTCACCTGGCCGGGATACTCCATCGTCTCCTCGATCTTGCGGCTGAGGTCGCGCGCCAGGCGCATCGTCGCCAGCTCGTCGATCTGCTCGGGCTTCACGATCACCCGCACCTCGCGCCCCGCTTGAATCGCGAACGACTCGCGCACGCCCTCGAAGCCGTTGGCGACGACTTCCAGGTCTTCGAGCCGCTTGACGTAATACTCGAGTGACTCGCGCCGCGCCCCCGGCCGCTGCCCGGCGATCGCATCGGCGATCTGCACGAGCGTGGCCTCGACGCTGCGTGGCTCGACCTCGTCCTTGTGCGCCTCGATGCAGTGCACCACGGCCGGCGGCATGCCGAAGCGCTTCGCCAGCTCGGCGCCGATCTGCGCGTGGCTGCCTTCAACCTCGTGGTCGGCCGCCTTGCCGATGTCGTGCAGCAGGCCGGCGCGGCGCACGATCGAAACGTCGGCCTTCAGCTCCGCCGCCAGCAGGGCGCCGATCTGCGCGGTTTCCTGCGAGTGCTTGAGCACGTTCTGACCGAGGCTCATGCGGTACTTGAGCTTGCCCAGCAGGCGCATCAGCTCGGGATGCAGGTTCGGCACGCCCGCCTCCACCGCCGCCGTCTCGCCGTCGCCGCGCAGCGACGCCTCCACCTCGCCGCGCGCCTTCTCCACCACTTCTTCGATGCGCGTGGGGTGAATGCGTCCGTCCTGCACGAGGTGCGAGAGGGCAATGCGCGCGATCTCGCGGCGCACGGGGTCGAAGCCGGAGAGCGTGACCGCGTCTGGCGTGTCGTCGATGATCAGGTCGCAGCCGGTCGCCTGCTCCAGGGCGCGGATGTTGCGCCCCTCGCGCCCGATGATGCGGCCCTTCATGTCGTCGCTGGGGATGGGAACGACCGAGACCGTGGTCTCGGCCGTCACGTCCGAGGTAATGCGCTGGATGGCGGTGGCGACGATTTCGCGGGCGCGGCGGCCGGCCTGCTCCTTGTACTCGGCCTCGATCTGCTGCATGCGCCGGATCGCGTCCTCGCGCACCTCGCGCTCGACTTCGCTCATCAGCAGCTCGCGGGCCTCGGCGCTGGAGAGCTGGCCCACGCGCTCGATCTCGTGCAGCCGCTGCTGGCGCAGCTCTTCGAGCTGGGCGCGGGCGGCCTCAGCCTCCTGCTCGCGCTGCGTAAGCTGCCGTTCGCGCCGTTCGTAGGCTTCAGCCTTGCGGTCGAGGTTCTCCTCCTTCTGCACGAGGCGGCGTTCCTGCCGCTGCAGCTCGCCGGTGCGCTCGCGCAGCTCCAGCTCGGCCTGGGTGCGCAGGCGGATCGCCTCTTCCTTCGCTTCGAGCAGGATCTCTTTCTGGCGGGTCTCCGCCTCGCCGACGATGCGCGCCGCATTGGCCTGGGCGGCCTGCCCGTCCGGTTGCTCCGCCTGCGGCTGCCGGAGCGGCTCGGTGGCCGGACCGGGCTTGCGGGCGTAGAGATACATCGCACCGGCGGCGAGAAGGAGGACCGCAATCGCCAGTACGATCACCAGTACCAGCATATGCGCCTCGCTTTCGCAGGGATGGACAGACAGCACCGCGCCGCGGCCTGCCTGTCAGACCAGTGTACGAACGTGGTTAAGCCAGTGTCAACGGAGGATCGGTAACAGAAAGTACGTAAGCGGTATTACTCGTCGTCCTCGGCCGACTCGCCGCCGCGTTCACGCCACAGCTCGCGCACGATCGGCCCGACCACGCCGTAGCCGAAGCCGCGCCGCTGCAAGAAGCTGCCCAGCCGCCGGTAGAACTCCTCGTACGTCGCCACGCGCAGCTTCGCGGCGTGGGCACGGGCGACGGCGCGGACCTGCGCCTCGTCGTCGACTTCGCTCAGCGCCGCGGCGGCGCCGGCGTCGCGCACGCCGCGCGCCCGCAGCTCGGCGGCCAGCAGCGAGCGGCCGCGGGCGTGGGCGCCGCTGCCGCGTTCGGCCACCCACTGGCGGGCAAACTGCTCGTCGTTCAGCAGGCCGGCGCCGCGCAGGCGCTCAACCGTCGCCGCGATCGCCTCGGCGGGCAGCCCTTTGCGCCGCAGCCGATCGCGCAGCTCCTGCTCGGAGCGCGGACGGTAGCTGAGGAGATGAAGCGACGCTTCGTAGGCGCGGTGGCGCGCGTCTTCCTGCTCCAGGCGGTCGCGGAGGTCGTCGCTTGCTTCCTGCCCGACGCGCAGGCCGAGCGCATAGACGGCCTCGCGGTGCACCCGGACCCAGGGTTCGCCGGCCGCTTCGTCGACGATGACCGCGACGCGTCCGCCGCGCCGCTCGCGTTCGATGCTGGTGATCGTGCTCATCTCATCGGTTCATCGGCCGGCCGCAGGGAGCGGGCGAAACAAAGAACCGGCGCCCACCGGCGCCGGAGGTGCGGTTCTGCATCGCGGTGGAGCGGGTGGCGAGAATCGAACTCGCGCATCAACCTTGGGAAGGTCGCAGGCTACCATTACATCACACCCGCGCAGCCCCACAAGTTCGATTGTAGGCCGGGCGCCGAACTGGCTGTCAAGCGCGTGACCGCCGACGGCCAGCCTCTCGGCGGGCTGTCGCTCTGGACGATGCGCGGCTAGACTGAAGGCGGCCCGCGCCGGATGCCGCATCCAGCCGGCGTGGTTCGGAGGCAGCGATGAAGCTCGGCGTCGTCTTCCCGCAGACCGAAATCGGCAACGATCCCGCGGCGATCCGTGATTACGCGCAGGCGGCGGAGGGCGCCGGCTACAATCACCTGCTGGTCTTCGACCACGTGGTCGGCGCCGATCCGGCGCAGTACAGTCCCTGGCGCGGCCCCTACACGTTTCAAAGCGCCTTCCACGAACCGTTCGTGCTCTTCGGCTACCTGGCCGGGCAGACGCGCCGGCTCGAGCTGGTGACGGGTATCCTGATCGCGCCGCAGCGGCAGACGGCGCTGATCGCCAAGCAGGCCGCCGCGGTGGATGTGCTCAGCGGCGGCCGGCTGCGCCTCGGCGTGGGCGTGGGCTGGAACGCCGTGGAGTTCGAGGCGCTCGGCCAGGACTTCCACACGCGCGGCCGGCGCATGGCGGAGCAGATTGGGCTGCTCCGCGCCCTGTGGACGAAGCCGGTGGTGGACTTCGACGGGCGCTGGGACCGCGTGCGCGCCGCCGGCATCAACCCGCTGCCGGTGCAGCAGCCGATCCCGATCTGGATGGGCGGCATGAGCGAGCCGGTGCTGAAGCGCATCGCCCGCCTGGCCGACGGCTGGTTTCCGCAGTTCCAGCCCGGCGATGAGGCGCGGGCAATCCTCGATCGCCTGCACGGCTACCTGCGCGAGGCCGGCCGTCCGATCAGCGCCGTCGGCATCGAGGGGCGCCTAAGCACGTCGCAGGTGCCGCAGGAGCGCTGGAGCGAGGCCGCCCGTGCCTGGCGCGAGATCGGCGCTACGCACCTCTCCTTCAACACGATGGGCGCGGGCTTCAGCACGCCGCAGCAGCACATCGATGCCGTACGCCGCTTCCATGATGTCGTCGCAGCCGTCGCGGTCTAGCGGCGCGGCGCCTCTTGCTGGCGGCGACACGGCCGCGATCGCCGCGCTGCCGGGCGTCATCGCGGTGCACCGCAACACCACGCACTGGTACAACAACGCCAGCTTCGCGCTGCCCTTGCTGGCCGCGGTCGTCGTCGGGCTCGTCGGCCTGGCGCTGCGGCGGGGAGACGTGCTGGCCTTCGCGGGCTTCCTGTTCGTGGTCACGGCCTGCATGGCGCCGGTCGTGCTCGTCTCCTGGCGACAGACGCCGACGGCGGTGGTGCTGACCGGGGACGAGATCGTCGCCCTGCACGACGGCCGCACGCTCAAGCGCCTCGCCTGGACGGAGGTGCGCGGCGTGACGCGGCGCGAGACGCAGGGCAACGTGCGCTGGCACGTCACGGCGGCAACCGGCGAACGCATCGCCCTCGACGGGGAGATCGCGGATCTCCCCGGCCTGCTGCGTGAAGCGCGCCGGCTGGCCGGGCTGCCCGCGGCGGAGTAGGGCGGTGCTGCCCGCGTGGCGACGATCGTTGCAAGGACCGCGACCGGGCGCTTTCTGACGCTCGGGCACGGAACCATGAGCCGGCTCCGACACCGCGTTTGAGAACGCGCCCCCTGCTCGCGGCGGCGCAGCTCCGGCGGTCGGAGATGGGGTGCGAACCGCGTTGGCGAAAGTGAAACGAGCGCCGTGCCCGCCGCCCCACCCGACGTGGGGCGGCGGGCACGGCGCTCGCTCGTGGCATCGGCAGCCTAACGGTGCTCGGCGAGCTGGACGATCGCCAGCGCGGCACGGAAGTACTTATTCCGGCCGAGATCGCCGATCGTCTTGATGTTGAACGCCTTTTGCAGCAGTTCGGCATCGCCGGCGGAGACACCCTGCAGCGCGTCCACCGGCGCGTTGACGAGCTCGTGGAACGGCGTCTGCTCAAACGCCTTGTCGACCACCTGGCGCGGCGCCCGATCGGCGCCATCCGTCGCCGCTTGAGTGTGTCCGGCAGCAGCACCGGCACCGGACGGTGCGGTTGCCGCGGCGCCGGCCGAGGGACCGGCGCTCGGCGCGCTTCCGATCGGTGGACTCGTGGATGGGCTCGCGCCGGCCGCAGCACTGCCGGACGATGATGGTGCAGCCGCGCCTGCCGGCTGTGCGACCGGCGCCGAGGGAGCGCTCGCTGCCGCGGGCGTGCTCGACGCGCCCGGGGCTGCCGGCGTGGCCGGCGTGCCGGACGGAGATGCTCCGGCCGGGTGCTGCATGCCGGCTGCAGCGCTGCTCGGCGCCGCTGCCGAACTCGCTGCACCATACGTACCTGGCGTGCCCGGCGCCGATGGCGAGGCAGGAGCCGCCGGTGCGCTTGCTCCAGACGGCGTGCCTTGCGAAGCCAACCCGCTCGGTGTGGCCGGCGCCCCCGACGCCGATGGCATACCGGCTGCCGACGGCGCACCGGGCGACGCGGCGCCCAGACCAGACGGCGTCCCCGACGGGGCCAAGGACCCCGCTGCCGTGGCGCCCTGCGAAGCGATGCCGCCGGGCGACGCCGGCGCGCTCGGCATCGACGAGCCGGAGGGCACACTCGACGCGGCCGGCGCGTTTGCCATACTCGGCGTACTCGATGCCGATGGCATGCTCGGCGTGCTTGGCATGCTCGGCGTGCTTGGCGCAGCCGGCGTGGCTGGCGTACTTGTCGCTCCCAGACCGCCCAGAGCCGACGGGGCGCCTGGCGCACTGGATGCCGTCGGGCCGGCGGGCATTGCCGGCGCCCCTGACGCGGCCTGCGCGCTCGGCGTTGACGGTGCGCCTGCGGCGCTGGAAGCGGATGCGGGCGTGCTGCTCGGTGTGGCCATTCCGCCTGGCGCGGCCGAGGCCGCAGGTGCGGACGGTGTACTGGCAGTCGGCGCCGCGCCGGACGCCGCGGAGGATACCGCCGGCGTGGGCGCCGCAGGCGGCGCGGCATGTTCCGCTACGCCGCCGGCGCTTGAGGTCGAGGGATGCAGCGGCGTGACGTTTCCCGTCTCGGACAGCCGGGATGTGACCTCACCTGGAGTTTCTTCCCCCAGCTTCGCCGTCTCGCTGCCGAGCGACGGCATGGAGGGCAGCCTGCTCGTCACTTCGCTCGCGCCCGGCAGCTTCTCGCCGATCTCAGCCGCGCCCGGCGCCTTCGCTGCGAGGTCGCCCACGCCGGGGGCCCTGGCGGCAATATCGCCCGCGCCGGGCATCGAACGGATATTGGACTCCAGCTCGCCTGCGCCTGCTGCACCGGCGGTCCCTGCCGAAGCCACGGCGCCGCCGATGCCATGCCCGCCGACCTCCGCCAGCCCCGGCCGAGACTGGGACGTGTCCGACTGAGCCGCGGCGGCGACCTGCTGGTCATCAAGATGCTCGGCGTCGTCCGCGACCACCACGTCGTTCGGGCTTGCGGAGCGCACCGAAGCCACCGGCAGCCAGTAGTCGCGCCAGAAGGTAACATCGACCTTGAAGTAGCGCCCGCTAATCTCCTTGACCTTGCCCAGATGCTTCCCGCTCTCCGTGTAGACCTTCGTGCCGACCCTGAGTTCCTCAGACGCGTCAGACATCGATCTCCTCCGTCTTCGAGCGTACGTCGCACCGCGGGGCACGATCGGCCGTGATCGCACCCCATTGCTCGTGACACGTAACAATCTGCTTACCCGCGTAGTCTGTCAAGTGCCGTGAGCGGTAGGCACGCGGCGGCACAGGCCGGCTTGCAGGGGCGTTCACGAGGCATCGCCGCCGCGTCCGGCGCCCTCCTCGCGCTGCCGATGATTCCGCAAGCACCGTGATCCGACCGACGGCGCCCGTCCCGTGCGGCCGGCGGACGACGCGCCGCGCCGGGGTATAATCGGCACGAAAGCGGAGGGGCGTGGCAGGGCGCCTCCCGGGAGGCGCCGTGTCCGGTGCACGTCGCTCAGCGCAGACGCCCGCCTGGCGGACGGGGCTGGCCGCGGCCCTGCGCCGCGCCGCCCGCGTGATCGCGCCCGGAGGCTCAGCGGGCATCCCGCCCGTGACGCCGGCGCCGCGCGATGCGGCCGGTGAGGTGGACGCGCGCGATCAATCGACCGAGGAGGCGCGACCCGCGGATAGTGCGGTCGTCGATCCGCTGGAACGCGCCCGCGCCGCCCTGCGCGATGCACGGCAGCATATGTCGGCCCTGATCGAGAGCGACGCGCCTCCGCCTGCGGCACGGGCCGAGCTTACGCCTTCCATCCCCGACGAGTCCGCCGAGCTGCGAGGGTTGATCCGGGAGCTGCGCGCGGAGCGGCTGCGACTCACCCAGGAGGTTGCGGAGCTACGCGGACTGCTGCTCGACCTCGGCGCAGACGTGCGCCGGCTCAGCGAATCGCTCACGGCCGCGCGGCTTCCTGGCGCCGCTGGCCCGCGGCCCCTGTTGCCCCCAGCCATCCCGTCGATCTCTGCGCGTGAAAGCGTTTGGTCCGAGCCGTCGCCCGCATTGCCGGCGGGCGCGGGTGAGGCATCGCCGCCGGCGCCGGCTGCTGCCCCACAGGCCGGCGATCGGCAACCCGCCGCGCAGGCGCTCGAGTCCAACAGCGCCTCGGCGCCCCTGCCGTTTGCGGGCCGGCTGATCGGGCGGGATTTCGGTTGGCGCGCTCGCCCGGAGGCGGCCATCGCCGCCGGGGGCGCCTGCGAGGAGGAGACGGCCGGGCCGGCCGAACGCCCGGCGCCTGCCGCGTCCGAGGCCGGAGCTCCCCCGGTTCAGGAAGCCGCGGCAGCAGTCCCAGCCGCCTCCGCCGAGATTCGGCTCTCCGCGGTCAGCACGCGGCTGGTGGTCGGCCCGGTGCGCTCGATCGGCCGGCTCACGGCGTTGGAGCGTCGCCTCACCCGCGATCCCGTGCTCGGCCAGGCGACGCTCGCCGACTACCGGCGCCAGACGGCCACCTTTGTCGTGACGCCGCGCGAGCCGATCGCCCTCACGGCGCTGGAGCCGGCGCTCTGCGGCGCCGAGGCGGTCCGGATCGAGGCAGCCTGGCAGCCGGATGGCGCCCTGCGTCTCTCGCTGCTGACGGCACAGGAACACGGCGCCTGAAGGCGGCGCGGACGGGCGTATGTACCTCGCGCGCCTGAGGCTCAGCAACTTCCGCAACTACGAGCGCCTGGACTTCACTCCGGGCGCCGGCGTCACGTTGATCCACGGACAGAACGCCCAGGGCAAGTCGAACCTGCTGGAGGCGATCTACCTGCTGGCGACGACGCGTCCCGCCCGCGGCAGCGAGGCCGATCTGATCCGCTGGCAGGCTGCGGCCGAGGGCTTCGGCGTGGCGCGCGTGGTGGGCGAGGCGGAGCGCAAGCAGGGCCCCGTCGCGGTGGAGATCGCCGTGGCGCCGCGCCAGGAGAACGGGAGCGTGCCGGAACGGCGGGGCGCCGGCCACGCCAGCAAGCGGCTGAAACTCAACGGCGTGCCGCGCCGCGCCTCGGACGTAATCGGCCAGATCGCCGCCGTGCTCTTCACCGCCGCCGACATCGACCTGATCACGGGACCGCCTGCACTGCGGCGGCGCTACCTCGACATCACGATATCACAGACCGATCCGCTCTACGTCCGCGCCCTGCAGCGCTACCAGCGCGTGCTGCTGCAACGCAACTCGCTGCTGCGCCGCATCGGCGAGGGCCAGGCGCGCAGCGACGAGCTGGCCTACTGGGACGAGCAACTGGTGCGCGAGGGGGCGCAGATTGTGCGCACGCGCCGGCAAACGATGGCGGCGCTGGAGATCGCCGCGCGCGAGGCGCACGCCGCGCTCAGCGGCGGCCGTGAGCGGCTGACGATCGCCTACGCGCCGCAGACGCCGCTGCCGGACGGGCCTTCGCCGCCGCTTGGTGAGATCGAAGCCGGTCTGCGCGGCGGCCTGCACCGGCAGCAGCGCCGCGAGATCGCCCTCGGCCAAACGCTGATCGGTCCGCACCGCGACGACCTGCAGTTCAGCCTCGACGGCGTGCTGGTCTCCGCCTTCGGCTCGCGGGCGCAGCAGCGCACGGCGGCGCTGGCTCTGCGCCTGGCGGAAACCGTCTTCCTCACCAGCGCCGGCCGCGATCCGCCGCTGCTGCTGCTGGACGACATCTTCTCGGAGCTGGACGAGACGCGGCGCTCGGCGGTGCTGGACGCGCTGGGCGGCGCGGAGCAGGTGTTCGTCACCACGGCCGAGCCGGAGCGCTTCGGCGCCAAGTTCCGCCGCGGTGCCGCCGTTTACGAAGTCTGCGCCGGCGTCTTGCGCCGCGAGGAGCAGAGCGCGTGATCCGTGTGCCGATGCCGACCTGGACGCGGTGGATCCTCTTCTCCGCCGCGCTGCTGTGCTGGTGGCTCGGGCTGGTCCTGAGCTTCGGCGGCTTCGCGGCCTGGGCTCAGGCCAAAGCCTCCGCCGATCCGCTTGCCGAGGTCGTTCTGGGCAGCGTCGGCGTCGTCCTCTACGTCGCCGGCTGCGGCCTCGGCCTGCTGGCGATGCCCAAGTTCACGGGCATCACCGGCATCGCGCTCGCGCCGGTCTTCGCGCTCGCGGCCCTGGCGATGCTCTCTGGCGCCGTCGCCGTGCAGCGCTACGGAGAGATGGACGATCCGGCTCGGGCGAGCACTGCTCTGATCGTCGGCGGCGTGCTCTGCCTGGGGCTGGCGTTGCTGTTCCTGGCGAATTGGCTCGCCTGGATCAAGCAGCCCGGTGCCTCGGCCACCGTGACGCACGTGCTGCGCGCCGCCGCGATCTGGTGGGGCACACTGCTTGTGGCGCAGGCGGTCGAAGCCGCCGTGCTGGCCTTCGCCGAGCTGTCGCGAGGCGTAGGGCTGCACGGCGACGGGCACGATCATCTCTTTCTCGTCCTGACGTACGCCGGCTCGGCCGCCATCTACATCGCGGCGGGCGCGGTCCTCTTCTGGCACGGCGCAGGCGCGCTCACAGGCGTCCCCTCGCGTGGCTACCGGCCGCCCGCATTCTGGAAGCCTGGGCTCATCGCCGTGACCGCGATCGGCGCCGGCGCCGTGCTGCTGCTGGGCAACGCGGCGATCTGGCTGCTGCCCCTGCTGCACGTGCTCGCCGTGCTGCTGCCCGGCATCAGTATCCTGGCGCTGGTCTCTCGGGCCGGGCGCCGCGGCGGCTTGCAGGCGCATTCGTCCTGGCGCGAGATCACGCTGATGGTCGCCTACGGCGCCGCGCTTGCCGCCACCGTCGCCGGCATTGTCAACACCACGCTGCTCGTGGCCGAGTTTCTGCCTTTCCTCGGCGAGTTCAACCGCAGGTCGGTCACGGCGCTCAACGATCGCACCGCCTTCGTCCTGCTGTTGATCGGCATCTCGGTGCTGGCGCCGCTGGACGAGGAGTTTTGCAAGGGCTTCGGCGTGCGCCTGCTGAAGCGGCACAACCCCACGCGCTACCAGGCGTTCCTCTGGGGGCTGGCCTCGGGCGTCGGCTTCGGCATGGTCGAGGCCAACGCCTACGGCGCCGGCGCCTTTCATCAGTCGGCGTACCGCTGGTGGGACGGTGTGCTGCTGCGCGGCGCGGCCAGCTCGCTGCACGCACTGACCAGCAGCATCGTCGGCATCGGCTGGTTCTACTGCTTCCGCGGCCGCCGGCTGCGGTTTGCCGGCTTCTACCTGCTGGCCGTCGTCCTGCACGGCTCCTGGAACGCGATGAACCTGCTGACCGTGGCGCGCGTGCTGCCCGGCTTCAAGCGCCTCTCCGACCACGCCGTCGAGATCGGGCTGGAAGTTGGGTTGGCGATTATCGCCCTGGGCATCCTCACCGTGCTCTGGCGGCTGGCCCGCCGCCTGGCGCACGACGACACGTCGCCGGCTGAGTTGCCGCCGGCGCCGCCACTCAGCGCCGCTCGGCCGCTGCCGGCCGCGTCGGCGTCGGCGTGAACAGCGGCGAGTCCAGGCCGGGGGGCACGATCACCGTCAGGGCACGCGGCACGGCCGAGAAGGTCATCGGCGTCGTGCCAATGGGTTCGCCGTCCGCCTGCACCGGCAGCGGCCGCGCCGCCGCGATCCGGACGCGCGCCGCCTGCACGTAGACCTCGTCCGCCCGCGGCGGCCGCCCGGCCAGCGTGCGCACCACCTGCGGCAGCAGTTGCCGCACGCCGGCGCCCGCATAGACGCGGAGATCGAGCAGGCCATCGTCGATGCGGGCGCGGTGGGCGGCGTGCAGCAGGCCGGCGTAGAGCCGCGTGTTGCCGACGATCGCCGCCAATGCTCGCCCACGGAAGTGAACCTCGCCTGCCTCGATCGCCAGCGGCCTGCCGCCGTGGCGCAACAGGTCGGAAACGCCCGCGGCGAGATAGGCGTAGCGCCCCCAGCGCCGTTTGCGCTCCGCCATCACGGCCCGCACCGCGACTGCATCGACGCCGACGCTGGCCAGCATGAGGAAGTAGCGATCGCCGACGCGGCCAAGGTCTACGCGCCGCCGCTCGCCGCTCAGCATGAGGCGTACGGCCGCGGCCGGATCGGCGCTCAGCCCCACTTCGCGCGCCCAGAGATTGATGGTGCCCGCGGGCAGCACGGCCAGCGCCGTTTCGCTGCCGGCGAGGCCGTTCACCGCTTCGTTGATCGTGCCGTCCCCGCCGCAGACGAGCACCGCCTCGCTGCCGCGCTGCGCGGCCAGTGCGGCCAGTGCGGTCGCGTGCCCGATATGGGCCGTGGTGCGACATTCGACGCGCCAGCCGCGCCGTTCAAGCTTTTCCAGCGCCGCCGCAAGGCGAGACAGCCGCAGCCGGCGGCGGGCGCTCGGATTGCGGATCACGGTGAGCAGCCTGGCACTCATGCGGGGCCATTAGCCTTGACGGCCGGCAGGGCGCCAGGTACACGCGGCGCCCATGCCGGCCGGAGGGTGCGACCGACGATCGGCGGCGTGCTGGTCGGTCTCGTCAGTTTCGCCACGTGCTCGCTGATCGAGCAAGCCGCCGGCCGAGAATCGCGGTGATGTCCGAGGCTGACAAGGGCGGCGCCGTCCTCGTTGCGGCACGCGGTGTCGGCGCCGCCCGGCTGCCGCTCAAGGCGCCCAGCAGCCGGCGGGCTGCCGCGTGGCGACGTTGAAGCGATTCCAGACGTTGATCAGCGCGATGTGAACCAGCAGCTCCGCGAGCGCCGGCTCGTCATAATGGCGGGCGGCCTCCTCCCAGACGGCATCCGGCACGGGATCCTCACGGTCGCTGAGCCGGGTGACGGCCTCGGTGAGCGCCAGCGCGGCGCGTTCGGCGTCGCTGAAGTAGGGCGTGTGCCGCCAGGCCGCCACGGCGAAGAGCCGCTCGTCGCTTTCGCCGGCCTGCTTCAGAAAGCGGGGGTGCATGTCGACGCACACGCTGCAGCCGTTGATCTGGCTGGCGCGCAGCTCGATCAGGCCGATGGTAGAGGCCGGTACGCCGCCCTTCTCGGCGGCCGCCGCCAGGGCCTGCAGACCCGGCACCACGTCGGGCATGATCGTCGCGATATTGTTCATTCGCGGTTCCACGGTTGCGCTCCTTCAGAGAGTTTCAGACGTTTCGGATGAAGTTGCTGACGCAGGACGCTGGACCGCCAACCGTATTCAGCCCCCTTGTCACAGCGGCCGGCTTTGGCCCGTCATGGTGTTGACGGAGCGAGGCGGAGGATTGTGACCGATGAACGAGCGCGAATGGCTGGCAGACCGCTTCGAGGAGCAGCGCGGCCACCTGCAGGGCGTGGCCTACCGCATGCTCGGCTCGCTGAGCGAGGCGGACGATGCCGTGCAGGAGTCGTGGCTGCGGCTGAGCCGCGCCGGTGCGGACGGTATCGATAACCTGGGCGGCTGGCTGACGACGGTGGTGGCGCGCGTATGCCTGGACATGCTGCGCTCGCGCAAGTCGCGGCGCGAAGAGTCGCTGGACGTGCGGACTGGCGAGCCGCCCGCGAGCGCCGCCGCCGGCGCCGACCCCGAATACGAGGCGCTGCTGGCCGACTCGGTTGGGCTCGCCATGCTCGTGGTGCTCGACACCCTGAGTCCGGCCGAGCGGCTGGCCTTCGTGCTGCACGACCTGTTCGCCGTGCCCTTCGAAGAGATTGCGCCCATCGTGGGGCGTTCACCGGTTGCGGCACGGCAGCTTGCCAGCCGCGCCCGCCGCCGGGTGCACGGCGCGGCGCCGGCTCGCGCTGCCGATCTCGCTCGCCAGCGCGAAGTGGTCGACGCCTTCCTCGCCGCCTCGCGCGCCGGCAACTTCGAGTCGCTGCTCGAGCTGCTCGACCCGGACGTGGTGTTCCAGGCCGACGAAGCCGTGCCGGCGGGCTCACCGCGGGAGGCCCGCGGGGCGGCGGCCGTGGCCGCGCAGTTCTCGGGGCGTGCGCTGCTGGCGCGGCCAGCGCTCGTCAACGGCGCCGTGGGCGTGGTCGTGGCCCCGCGCGGGCGGCTGATGCTCGTCCTCGGTCTCACGCTCGCGGGCGGCAAGATCGCCGCGATCGACGTGATCGCCGACCCGGAGCGCCTGAGCCAGCTCGAACTGGCGGTGCTCGACGACTGACCGGCAAGGGAACCGAAGCGGAGCGGCGTCAGCTCAATTCGGCCCCCGCGGCGGCAGGCGCGCCGGCACCGCCACGCCGCCGGCGTGGATCTGCGCCAGTTCGGCCTCCGGGCCGAGCACGATCAGCTCGTCGCCGCCGGCCAGGTCGTGCGTGCGCTGCGGCGCCACGATCAGCTCGCCCGCACGTCGCAAAGCCAGCACGGTTGTCGTGGGACAGGCGGCCAGCAGCCGCGCGACGGTCGTCGGCTGCTCGGCGGCGTCGTAGAGCAGTTGCGCGAGAATCGGCTCGCTCTCGCCGGCCGATGAGGCTTGCAACGCGTCGACGAACAAGGGCTGGATTGCCCAGAGGGCCATCTGGCGGCCGGCGATTAGATAGGGCGAGACGACGCGGTTGGCGCCGGCCTGGCGCAGCTTGCGCTCGTTCTCCGCCTGGCCGGCGCGGGCGACGATGAAGAGCGCCGGGTTGAGCGATTTCGCGCTCAGCACGATGTAGGTGTTGTTGGCGTCCGTGTCCGAGGCCGCGATCAGGCAGCGCGCCCGCTGCACGCCCGCGCCAATAAGCGTCTCGTCCCGCGTCGCGTCGCCAGGAGAGACGAGGTAGCCGCGGCGCTCCGCGAGCGTGACGCGCTCCGGCGTGGTATCGACCACGACAAAGGGCATGCCGCGCGCCGCAAGCTCGGTCGCCACCTCCTCACCGACGCGGCCGAAGCCGCAGATGATGAAGTGGTCGCGCAGCGCCTCGACGCGGCCGCGCATGCGCTGCCCTCCGAAATAGGCGGCGAACTCGCCTTCGAGCGCCAACTGCGCCACCGTGCCCGCGGTGTAGACGAGTACGCCCGCGCCGATCACCAGCAGCACGATCGTCAGCAACTTGCCGGCGACCGTCGTGACCTGCGGCCGCTCGATGCCCGCGGTGGCGATCGTCACCACGGACTGATAGAGCGCATCAAACGGATCGATACGCTCCACCAGCGCGAAGCCGGCCGTCCCCAGCGCCAGCAGCGCGAGCACCGCCAGCGCCGCGCGGAGCAGCCGGCGTCGCGCGGACACGCCGGGACGCTCAGTCGTTATTTGCCGTTGATCGTCTTGCGCTTCGACGCCACGTAGTCGACGAGGATGTACTGACCCAGCTTGTCGGGCGTCGTGTAGAAGACGCGCCCCTTGTTGATCCGCGCGACCTGGTTGACGAACTCCTTGAGGTAGTAGTTACGGTCCAGCATGAAGGTATTGATCACGATGTCCTTCTGCGTGCACCGCTTCACTTCTTTGAGCGTCTCCCGGATCGTGACCGGGCTGGGCGGATAGGCGAAGTAGGAGCGGCCGCGCTCCAGGTGCGCCGTCGGCTCGCCGTCCGAGATCATGATGATCTGCCGGGTCCCCGCCTTGTGCTTGGCCAGCAGGCTCTGCGCCAGCATCAGCGCGTGGTGCATGTTCGTACCCAGCACCGACTCGTCCCAGCGCACGTAGGGCAGCTGTTCCGCCTGCAACTCCCGCGCGTAGGCGGAGAAGCCGATAATGTAGAGGCTGTCGCGCGTGAACTGGCTGCGAATCAGGTTGTTCAGCGCCAGCGCCACCTTCTTCGCTGCCTGGAAGCTGCCGCGCAGCGCCATCGACCACGACAGGTCGAGCATCATCACCGTCGCCGTCTGCGTCAGCAACTCCGAGCGGTAGACCTCGAAGTCGTCCGGGTGCAGCTTCACCGGCACACTGGGGCCGTCGCGGTAGAACGAGTTGGTGATCGTGCGCTGCAAATGCAGGTGGAACGGGTCGCCGAACTCGTAGAGCTTGGTGTCCTCGTTGCGCTCGCCGCCCTGGCCGCGCTCCTTCACCGCGTGCTTGCCGAAGCTGTCCTTCTTGAGCTGCGCGTAGATCTCGGTCAGCGCCTTCTGGCCGATCTTGCGCGTGCCGCGCGGCGTCAGCTCCCAGGTGTTGCCCTTGCGGCGGATGTAGCCCGCCTCTTCGAGGATTTCGAGGAACTGCTTGAGCTGCTTCAGCGTTTCGGCCGCCTCGTCGCCCAGCAGCTCGCGCAGCTTCTCCTCGTCGATCTCGTCGATGTCGCCGCCGTACTGCGTCTTCTCGAGCTGGCGCTCGAGCTGGTCCATGCCCTGCATGCGCTCCATCAGGCGCATCGCCTCGGAGAGGTCCAGCTCTTCGTCGCCGCGGAAGGCGTACTGGTTCTGCAGGTCGCGCATGTTGCCCATGAACTCGAGGTTGGCGCGCAGCTCGTCTAACTCGGCCTGCAGCTCCGGATCGCCGATCTTGTCGTTGAGCAGGTCTTCAAGCTGGCGGCGCATCTCGCCGGGCATGCTGCTCAAGAGGTTCTGCATCTGCGCGATCTGCTGCTGCATGCCCTGCAACAGCTCGTCGAGGCTCTGCGGCGGGTTGTCGCCGAACAGGTCGCCGTACTGCTGCATGAACTGGTCGAAGTTCGGCTCGCCGCCGCCCATCTTGTCCTGGAGCATCTGGTTGAGGTCGCGCACCATCTGCTTCATGCGCGCCAGATCTTCCGGCGACATGTTCTGGATCTGGTTGTACATATCCTTGAAGAAGGTATCCATCATCGCCTTCTTCAGGGATTCCATCAGCTCCTGGAACTGCGCCTGCGCCTCCGGGTCCATGAACTCGTAGTTCTGCAGCTCCTTGACGGCGCCGCCCAGGTCGCCCGGCAGGTTTTCGAGGAAGTTCTTCTTGCGGCCGGCGATGTTGCGCAGCATCTGGCCGAACTCGTCCTGACCGCCGCCCTGCTGGCCTTGCTGGCTGCCCTGCTGCCCGCCTTCGCCGCTCTCGCCCTGCTGCGCCCGCGCGCCTTGTTGCCCGCCCTGTGCGCCGGCCTGCCGTCCCTGCTGCTGGCCGCGCTGCCCGCGTTGCTGCTGCCCGCCCTGCATCCCCTGCTGGCCGGCGGCCTGCATGCCGTCTTCGCCCGCTTCGCCCTGCTCGCCGGATTCGCCGGCCTGCTGGCCTTCCTGCGGCTGGCCGTCCTGGCCGCCACGGGCTTGCGGCTGGCCGCCCTCGTCCCGGCCGTTGACCTCGTCCAGGCGGCGGTCGATCGTCTCGCGCTCGCGCTCCACGATCTCGTTCAGCTTGCGCTTCAAGTCGTCGAAGACAGAGCTGAGGTTGAAGCGGTCGAGCTGCTGGCGGCGTTGCTGCCGCAACTGTTGCAGCAGATCGCGCAAGCCCTGCATGCGCTGCATGCCGGGGCCGCGCATGCCGCGCTGCATCATCTGGCGCAGCGCGTGTTGCAGGTCGCCGAAGTTCATCAGGTCGTCGGTAAGCGACTCGAGCACGTCGTCGGCGTTAAGCTCGGGGATCTCCTGCGTGCCGTCCCACTCGGTATAGCGGTAGAGAACCATCGTGTCCGTCCGTCCTGCCCGCGGTTCCTGCCGCGAACCGTTGGGCGGCTGCAGCCGCCCTGCCTGTCTGCGCCGTTGCCGAACGCCGCCGGGCTCAGCCGCGGTACTGGGCGCGCCCGCCGACTTTGTCCTTGTTCAGCCGCTTGTTCAGGTGCAACCCTTCCAGGATGAACTCGACCGCCGAGGCGGTGAGCGCCGGGTTGCCGCCGGCGCCGAGCTTGTTCACGGCGCGGTCCAGCCCCTCGATGCTCTTCGCCACCTTGACGTAATCCCTGGACGGCATCTGGTCGGAGACGTCGAGCGAGAGGCCGCTCTTGAATTTGGCGACCACGTCTTCCAGCTCGCCGATGTTGAAATTGCGGTTGAACACCGCCGCGGCGCCGCCCTGGATCAGCTTGTCGATGATCTGGTCCTCGCGCCCGTCCTCCACCGTCTCCAGCTCGATCTTGCCGCTGATCGCCGGCACGATGTAGGGCAGATCGGAGATGCGCGGCACGACTTCGTCCTCGCTCAGGCGAATCGAGCGCCGCAGCGCGTTGGCGAGCAGGCTCTCGTAGTCCGCGATCGAGGCGCGCACGGAGACGCCGGAGCGCTGGTTCACATCGGGGCTGCGCCGCGCCAACCGCGTGATCTCGGCCACGATCTCCTTCATGTACTGCGGGACGGTGACCTTGTAGTCCTCCGCCGGGAACTGCCACATCTCCCGCTCCATGATGTCGATCTCGTGATCGACGTTGCGCGGGTAGTGGGTGCGGATCTGCGCGCCGTAGCGGTCCTTCAGCGGCGTGATGATGCGGCCGCGGTTGGTGTAGTCCTCGGGGTTGGCGCTGGCGACGACGACGACATCGAGCGGCAGGCGGATGCGGTAGCCGCGGATCTGCACGTCGCGCTCTTCCATGATGTTGAGCAGGCCCACCTGGATGCGCTCGGCCAGGTCTGGCAGCTCGTTGATGCAGAAGATGCCGCGGTTGGTGCGCGGCACCAGGCCGTAGTGGATCGTCATCTCGTCCGAGAGGTACCGGCCCTCCGCAACCTTGATCGGGTCCACCTCGCCGATCAGGTCGGCGATCGTGATGTCCGGCGTGGCGAGCTTCTCACCGTAGCGATCGTCGCGCCCGAGCCACTGGATCGGCGCCGCGTCGCCCTGCTCGGCGATGATGTCGCGGCCGCTCCTGGTGATCGGATCAAACGGGTTCTCGGGGATCTCACAGCCGGCGAGCACAGGGACTTCCTCGTCAAGCAGGTTGACGAGCGAGCGGATCAGGCGCGACTTGGCCTGGCCGCGCTCGCCGAGGAAGATGATGTCTTGCCCGGCCAAAAGCGCGTTCTGAATCGCCGGGATCACCGACTCCTCGAAGCCGACGATGCCGGGAAAGATCAGCTCGTCTCGGCGGATCTTCTCGATCAGGTTCTTGCGCATCTCCTCGCGGACGCTGAGCACCCGGTAGCCGGATGCCCGTAGCTCGCCCACGGTACGGGGTTTCTCCATCGATGGTGCCACAGTGTCCTCGTCTCTTTGGTCTCCGACGGCGTCCAGGCCAGGCCCGGTCCCCGATCAGGCGGCCGGCCGCGCCGGCGATGCAGCGTGATGGGCGGATCCAGCCGGCACCGCCGTGATCCAGCGCGCCGGTGCCCCGCGATCCCGCCAGCCCCAGTATAGCGCCTGCTATCGTCCACGCTGCGCGCGGCTATGCAGCAGCAGCGGGCCAGCGGTGCGCGCATCGTACTCCGGCGGGCGCCCGCGCCACAACCCGCCAGATCGGTCAGGAGTTCGTCGCGGGCTACGCCTCCGCCGGCGCAGCGAAGCGATCGAGGGTAAACAGTTCGATCGGGTGCCGCGTGCGGCCATCGATCGCGAGCTCGGCCAGGACTTCGCCCATGACGCTCGCGAACTTGAAGCCGTGGCCGGAGAAGCCCGCGGCGATCGCCACCCGTGGGTACGCCGGATGCAGGCCCACGGCGAAGTGCTCATCCGGCGTGTTGGTGTACATGCAAACGGCCGTCTCAGTCGGCTGCCCGTCCAGCCCCCTGAACGAGGCGCGCAGGCAGGCGCGGATCGCCGCGATCTCCGTGCCGCCCACGCCGCGCTCGAGCGCGTCCGGGTCCACGCTGATGCCGCTGTGGTGGAAGCCGGCCTTCACGCCTTCGCCGTGCAGGTCCGGCAGGCCGTAGAAGGCGTGCACGGGCTTCTCCCAGATGAAGACCGGCAGCCGCTCGGAGCGGAAGCGCTCGGCGCCTGCGTCGGGCCGGAACCAGCAGAGCACGTTGCGCTCGGGCGCCAGCGCCAGGCCGAGATCCGCGAGCAGCCGTCCTGCCCAGGCGCCCGCCGTGACCACCAGCCGATCGGCCTGAAACCGCTCGCCTGCCGCCTCGACTTCAACGCCGTCGCCGGCGATGCGCCAGCCGCTCACCGGCGTCTGGAAGCGCAGATCGGCGCCGAGGGTGGCGGCGCATTGCAGGTGGGCGCGGATGCAGTCTTCGGGAAACAAGGCGCCGGCGGCCGGGTCGACGAGCGCGACCTCGGCGTCGTCCGGCGTGATCGGGTAGCGGCGGCGCAGCTCTGCCGCGTCGAGGATCTCGTGCCGCAGGCCATGCTCGCGGGCGCTGGCCAGCGAGCCGGCGACGGTGGCGCTCTCCGGCCTGCCGATCATCAGCCCGCCGGTGATGCGCAGCAGCTCGTGCCCGGTCTGCAGCTCCAGCTCGCGCCACAGCTCGTAGGCGCGCAACAGCAGCGGCACGTACTGCGGCCCTTCGATATAGGACTGGCGGATGATGCGCGAGCGCCCGTGCGAGGAGCCGCGGTCGTGGGCAGGGGTGAACTGTTCCAGACCGAGCACGCGCCGGCCCCGCCGGGCAAGGTGGTAGGCCGCGGCGCTGCCCATGCCGCCCAGCCCCAGCACGATTGCATCAAAGCGTGCCGCCACGCCACGCCTCCCGGTACCGCGCTTCCCGCTTCAAGTGATTCAAGTCAATGGGCGCGGAGGCGCGGCGTCAAGCGGCAACGCAAGCCGGCGCCGCCACGGCTGGCGGAAACAGAGGCGATCGGACACACTCGGGCGAGGGCCGGTCGGTGGGCCGGTGCCGCCCCAACGCTGCGGAGGCAACCACCATGATCCATGTGCGCGCCCGCGGCAGCGACGGCCGCGTTTATATCGATCTCCCGATCGACAGCCTGCACGCGATGGCCGACGACGAGCATGCGCTCGTCTGGCTCGACCTTGAAGCACCCACGCCCGATGAGATCGGGCTGGCCGGCACCATCTTCGGCTGGGTGCACCTGACCGTCGAAGACCTGGTGCGGCAGGGCCAGCGCGCGAAGCTGGAGAGCTTTCCCGGCTACTCCTATCTGGTGATGCATGCCCTCAGCTACGACGCTGCCGGTGGACGCCTCGCCACGCCCGAGCTCGATTTTGTCATCGGCCGCAACTACATCGCCAGCGTGCACGCGCAGCCGCTCGCGCAGATCACCCAGAGCCGCGAAGCGCAGCAGCGCACGGAGCAGATGCTCGGCGCCGGGCCGGACTACCTGCTCTACACGCTGACCGACCTGCTGGTCGACAGTTACTTTCCGGTGATGGATCAGCTCGACGATGCCCTCGACGGACTGCAGGACCAGATCGTCACGAAGCCGACCAACGCGGAGATGTCGCGCATCTTTGATATGAAGCGTGACGCCGTGCTCCTGCGCAAGGTGATCAGCCCGCAACTGGAGATCTTCTCGCGGCTCACCAGCCCGGACACGGGCATCGTGCGGCCGGAGACGGCCGTCTACTTCCGCGATGTACACGATCACGTGATCCGCATCTTCGAGGTGGCCGACGGCTACCGCGACCTGCTCGCCGGCGCGCTGGACGCCTACCTCTCGACGGTCTCGAACCTCATGAACGACGTGATGAAGCGGCTGACCGTGCTGACGGCGTTGTTTCTGCCGATCACCGCGGTCAGCGGCCTGCTCGGCATGAACCTGCGGCGTTCGCCGCCGTGGACGGACTCGCTGTTCTGGGTGTTGGTCGGCGTGCTGCTGGGCCTGAGCGCGGCGCAGTTCGTCTACATGCGGCGCCGCGGCTGGACCTGACGCCGGACGGTGCATCAGGCGGGAGAAAGCGGCGATCGCCTCGCGCCGAGCGAGCAATGGCGCTGGAAGCAGCGCTCGCCTGCGCCACTGCTGCTCTGAGTCGGTTTCGCTGCACGGGTTAGCTATTGGGCAGCGGATCGAACCAGCAGTTCTCCCACTCGCGGTAGCTGTTCGAATTGCCCATCTGCATCTGCTTATAGTTGCGGAAGCGCTTGCGCGCCAGCTCATCTGTACCGGTCGAGACTAGCCAGACGTTCGGCGCATCGTCCACCAGCAGCAGCTGCAGATCGCGCACGATCTTCTTCCGCGCGTCCAGGTCGAACTCTCCGCGCTGCTGTTCGAGCAGGGCGTCGGCCTGCGTGCTGGTGTAGTGCGTGTTGTTGGCGTTGCCGTCGGAGTGGAAGTAGGCATAGAGGCCGCGATCGGGATCTTCCCACGACCAGTCGCCGAAGCTGGTCATCTGGTAGTTCTGGCCGCCGCGGTAGACCTGCGTGATCCAGGCGGTGTCTTCGATCTGGTCGATATCGATCGTGACGCCGACGGGCTTCATCACCTGCTGCAAGATCTGCGAGACGGCCGGCCCGGAGTACTGGCGCGAGATCGTCGTCTTGACGCGCAGGGGCTTGTCCGCGGTAAAGCCGGCCGCTTCGAGCAGCGCCTTGGCCTTCGCCACGTCGGTCTTGGGGAAGTCACTCTCTTTGAGGCCCCAGACGCTGGCGAGGGGCATGGGGCCGGCACGCTGGGCGAGGCCGCCGAAGATCTTGATCATGCTGTCGTAGTCGGCGCCGTAGAGGAACGCCTGGCGCACGCGCTTGTCATTGAACGGCGGCGCGGTCGTGTTGAAGAACGCCTTGGTGCCCGAGTTATTTGAGCCGGTGCGCTTGATCTCGTTCACATCGGGGAGCGAGTTCTTAATCTCGTCAATGGTCGAGAAGGGGATCGTCGGCGGCGAGCCGCCCCAGATTTCCGTCTCGCCGGCGCGGAAGTTGGCCGTGCGGGCGCCGAGGTCCGGCACCACGCGCATCACCACGTGATCGAGAAAGGGCTGGCCGCTGCGGAAATACTCCGGGTTGCGGTCGAAGTGCAGCGCCACGCCCGATTGCCAGTCCTTGAAGAGGAACGGCCCGGTGCCGATCGCTTTGCGGTTCACGTCGGGCGTGTCCGCCAGCTCGTGCGGCATGATGATGCTCCACGTGTGACCGGCGATGGCGATGAAGGCGGCGTAGGGCTGCTTGGTGGTGACGACCACGGTGTTTGGATCGGGCGCCTCAACCTTGTCGACCGGCGCCCAGGCCGAGCGAGTGCGCAGCTCCGGGTCCGAGCCGCGCATGCGGTCGATGCTGTACTTAACATCGTCGGCGGTGAACGGACGGCCGTTCACGGGCGCCGTGTTGTGCCACTTCGCGTTCTTCACCAGCGAGAAGCGGTACGTCAGCTTGTCGACCTGCTCCCAGCCGCTGGCCAGCTCGTCGGAGACATAGATGATGCCCGGCGCGGCCACGAAGTCCTCGGCGCGTTTGAGCAGGTGGTTGTAGACCAGGTTCGCCGCCTGGATCGATCCGGGCGTCTCTTGGCGATGGTTGTCGAGCGAGATCGGCTCGTCCGGCTGGTCAATGTTGAACGTGCCGCCGCGCTTGGCGTTCGCAAGCGCGGGATCGGCCGTTGCGAGGGCCTGGGCGGTCGGTGGCGCCGGCGCCACGGTGCCCGCAACGCGGGCGTTCGACCCCGCGGTTGCCGCCGGCTTACTGCTGTTGTTGCCGCTGGAGCAGCCGGCGGCGGCGGCCATCGCCGCCGTGAGCGCCGCCGCGCCGCCGGTCAGGAAGCCGCGCCGCCGCACGCCTCGTCGCGCCAGTGCTGTCCAGTAGCCGTCCTCTGCCATGGTGCCTTCTCCTTGTCCTGCTGTCCTGCGTGGCAGACGGCGCGGGCGCCGGGGCCGCGCCGTGGTGTCCTTGCGCGTCGGCGCGCGGTCATGCTCGGCCGCGCAGCCGTGGGTCCAGCACATCGCGCAGCGCGTCTCCGAACAGGTTGAAGCCCAGCACCACGAGGGTGATAGCCGCGCCGGGGAAGAAAGCCAGCCACCAGGCCGTCTGCATGATGTAGATCGCGTCGCCCGAGAGCATTGAGCCCCAGGTGGCCGTGGGCGGCGGCGGCCCCAGGCCGAGGAAGCTCAACGAGGACTCCACCAGGATCGCCGTACCGAAGCGCGCCGTGACGACCACGATGATGATCGCCGTGATGTTCGGCAGGATGTGCCGCACCATGATGCGCAGGCTGTTGGCGCCCGTACTGCGCGCCGCCTCCAGGTACGGTTGTTCTTTGATCGAGAGCACCGGTCCACGCACGATGCGCGAAAGCGAAGGAAAGGTGACCAGCCCAATGGCGATGCTGACGTTCTTCACCGATGGACCGACGAGGCCGACCAGCGCGATCGCCAGGATCAGCCCCGGAAAGGCCAGTGCGGCATCGACGACGCGCTGCAGCACCATGTCTACTGCACCGCCGAAGTAGCCGGAGACCACCCCGATTGCGGTGCCGATCGCGGTGCCGATCGCGACCGAGATGATGCTCACTTCCAACGACGCCCAGGCGCCGTAGACGACGCGGCTGTAGACGTCGCGGCCATAGTTGTCCGTGCCGAAGTAGTGCCGGCCGCTGATGCCGTGCAGCACCTCGTTCGGGTTGAGCGCATTGGGATCGTGCGTGGCGATCCATGGATGCACGATCGCCATAACGATCAGCACCAGGGTAATCGCCCCGCCGAAGGCGCCCAGCGGCTTGCGGCGGCAGAAGCGGGCAACCGCCAGCGGCCAGGAGACGATGCTCGTCGCCGGGGTGTCGGGCGCGAACACCAGCCGATCGTCGCGAGCGGCGCGTTCCGCGGTGGCCATCTGCTGCGTTCCCCCCGCTTACGAATAGGTGATGCGCGGATCCAGATAGCCGTACAGCAGATCGACGAGCAGGTTCATCAACAGATACACGAGGGAGAAGATCAGGACATAGGCCTGCACCAGCGGGTAGTCGCGACGGCTGACCGCGCCGAGCAGGCTGCGGCCCATGCCGGGCAGCGCGAACACCTGCTCGGCGATGACGGCGCCGCCAAGCAGCACCGAAAACTGCAGGCCAAGCACCGTGACGATTGGAATCAGCCCGACCTTGACGCCGTGGCGGAGGACCACGGTGCGTTCGCGCAGCCCCTTGGACCACGCCGTGCGGATGAAGTCTTGCCGTAGGATCTCGAGCAAGCTGGAGCGCATCAACCGCAGCACGAAGGCGGCGGAGCCGACACCGAGCACCAGTGCCGGCCAGATCATGCGCCGGAAGTTCATGCCCGGGTCGTGCCACGGCGTGGCATAGCCCGTGAGCGGCGGCTTCCAGCCGAACCAGATCTGCGGCAGGGTGATCAGCAGGATCGCCAGCCAGAAGGAGGGAATGGCGAGGAAGAGGATGGCCGTGAAGCGCAGCGACTGGTCGAGCAAGCTGTCCTGGCGCACCGCCGAGAGGATGCCCAGGGGGATGGCGAAGACGGTCGAGATCACCACGGCGAGCAGCGCCAGTTCGAGCGTGACGGGGAACTTGTCGCGCACCACGTTGGCCACCGGGCGATATTCCCATTGCGACTGGCCGAAATCGCCGGTGAGCGCGTGGCCGATCCACTTGATGTATTGCACCGGCAGTGGGTCAGTCAGTCCCAATTTGACACGGTAGTCGTGGATCTCCTGGGGCGTGGCGTCGTTGCCCAGCTTGAGGGCCGCGAGATCGCCGGGGATGACTCGAATCAGCGCGAAGGCGCCGAACGTCACCAGCACCAGCACGGGGATGCTCGCGAGCAGGCGGCGCAGGATGTAGGTCGACATCGGCGCCCCCCGCAATGCTGGCAGGATCCGGTTTCGATGGCGGACTGGTCAAGCGCTCAGTATTGGTGAAGATAGGGCATCAGCCGGCCGCTGGCAACTGTGTGTTGTTCCGCTTTCAGACGAGCCCGTAGTCCGGGCCCGGTCAGGATTCGGCGCCGGTACACCCACGATGTTGTGCCCGCTCGGGATCGATCCTCGAAATGTGGTAGCGTGCGCGGCAAGGACGACAAGCAGCAGTTTCGGAGGACAGACCATGGGTGGAGAGAAGTGCGCACTGCTCTTTGTGCAGGCCGACGTGGAGCCGGGGCATGAAGCCGAGTGGAACGGCTGGTACAACCGCAAGCACGTGCCGGACCTGCGCTCGGTGCCGGGCATCACCAGCGGCCGGCGCTTCGAAGTTGCGGCGGAGTACCCGGGTGTCGGCCCCGCCGGGTCTCTGCCGCGCTACCTCGCCCTCTATGACCTGGAGAACGCCGCCGTGCTCAGCGGCGAGGCATACGCCGCCCTGTCGAAGCCGCCGCTGCGCACGGACGAAGACCGCGCCATGCTGCGCCTGTTCCGCAACGTGAACCGCGCCGTGTTCGAGCAGATCTCGGACGGCCGCGGCCAGGCGAGCGATCCCACGACCGCTGCCGGCGGCCAGCTCGCCGTCGGCCTGGTGCCGAAGACCGGTTACGACGAGGAGTACAACGCCTGGTACGACGACGAGCACATCCCCTTATTGCTGAAGGTGCCCGGCGTGCTGCGCGCCCGCCGCTTCCGTGCGCTGGAAGGCGAGCCCCGCTACCTTGCGCTCTACGACCTGGCCGCGCCGGAGGTGCGCCACAGCCCCGCCTTCTCGCAGGCGGCCGACACGCCCTGGTCCGCTCGCATGCGCGCCCACTGCGAACGACGCCTCACCGGACTCTACCGGCCGGTTGCATCGTCGTAACAGCACCTGCGGCCGCGCCCGCTCCGCGTTTGCAATAGGAAACTCTCGTTTGACCGATTTTGCCGGTCTATGCGCGCTCGGTTACAGTACGGTCCTGCGGCGAACGATCTGACTCACGGTGGCACGTATGTGTGCGATCCGCGGGAACCGGTGCACAGAAAGGAGAAGCCCACGCGATAACCGGGCTCGGCGCCCGTTGAAGGATGACACCGATGAATCGTCGAACAATGTGGCTCGTGGGCGTCGCCGTGGCCGTGCTCGTCATCATTCTCGTGCTGGTCGGGTTGGTGCTCGCCACACGCGGCTCGGGCAGTGGCACGGCAGATAACCCCGGCGGCGGCGATGTTGGCGGGGGAGCGGCGCCCGCCAACGCCCAGGCAGACAAGCAGACGGCGACGCAACTCCCCGTTCAGCTGGCGAAGTTGCCGCCGCCCGAACAGCCGTTTCACGGCTGCCCGGGAACCGGCGACGGCGGCGATCCGGTGCTCAATACCCTCAAGAACCGCACCGATACCGGAAACTGGACCCCGGTCGCGTTCGATGCACTGGAAAAGCTCGCCTGGCCCCATGCAGCCGAACGCACGAAGTACGACTCCTGGTCGAAGGATGTGCGCGCGCAGATCGACAAGTACAACGGCATTCCGGTGCAGATCGAGGGCTATCTCTTCGCTGCACATAAGCAAGGGCCAGAGTCCAACAACTGCCATGCCGCCGGCCTGACGGACTTCCACATCTGGCTCACCGCCGGACCGAAGGAGGACCGCACGGCCTCGATCGTGGTCGAGATGACACCGCGCATGCTGGAGCAGCACCCGAAGTGGACGGTCGACGTGCTCAACCAGATCGCCCACAACAACGAACGCGTGCGCGTCAGCGGCTGGACGATGTTCGATCCCGAGCACCCCGACCAGGTGACCAAGACCCGCGGCACGATCTGGGAGATCCATCCCGTGATGCAGCTCGAGGTGATGCGGGATGGCCGCTGGCAGAGCCTCGACGACCTGAAGTGAGGCGTCGGACGCGAGGAGGAGACGCCATGAGCTTGTTCGATAAGGCCAAGGACGCGGTCGATCGGCTGGCGCACCAGGCGGCGCCGGCCAAACCTCGTGCGGACCAGCCACCGCCGGCGTCGAGCGCCGCGGACGCGTCCGCACCGATCCACAAGGCGGTGAACCTCAAGCTGTGGCTCACGGTGGAAGGCGACCAGCCCCCGGCTGCGGACTTTTCCGCGCTGGCACAAGCCGCGGTGCGCTCGGCGCTGGGCTCAGGCGCGACCGCCGACGGCACGGCCGTGACGTTCCAGGTCTTGTCTGTCGAAGAGACCTCGGAGACGCCCGACGAGGCCGACATGTCCCACGCCTGACCGCGCGACGGCAGGGCCGCGACGCGCCGCCGCGGCTCAGTCCAGTGTGGCGTTCACCGTGATCCCGACGTTGCCGCGCAGGGCGTTGGAGATCGGGCAGCCCTGTTCGGCGGTGTGCGCCGCCTCGGCAAAGGCGGCCTGCTCGAGGCCGGGAACCACGCCGCGCACGTCCAGTGTCATGGCCGACACGCGGAAGCCGCCGCCCTCGTTGCGATCGAGCGAGCAGACGGCGTTGACCGTGAGGCGCTGCGGCGGCGTCTTCTGCCGCGCCAGCGTGGCGGCGAAGGCCATGGCGAAGCAGCTCGCATGCGCCGCGGCCAGCAGCTCTTCGGGGCTGGTGCGGCCGTTGGCCTGCTCCGTGCGCGACGCCCAGGTGACCGGCGCCTCGCGCAGGGCGCCGCTGCTTTCCAGGCTGAGCGAGCCGCTGCCGTCGATCAGCTGGCCGGCCCACACGACCACGGCCCGGCGTTCTGCCACTGCCATCACGCACTCCTTCTGCACCGGTCGTCCTTACAGATGGTTTCAAAACCGGCGTTCAGGTGCGATCGCACACCTACAAGCGGGAACTCGAGCCGGTTTTGAAACCATGTCTTAGCCGGCTGCCTGGCCGGCCGGCCGTCCTCAGTTCAGCGGCACAGGAGGGCTGCCGCAAGGCGCGCAGGAGCTATCTCGGCAGCGGCCCAGGCGCTGCGTGTAAGCGCGGGCTCGGATACACTCGCGCAAGACCTGCCGCCCGCGGCCGTGGGCCGGGAATCTCGAGATCGAGCGAGGAGTCGAACACGATGGCCGTAGCGTGGGCGGAGATCGCGCCCTTTGTGCAGGAAGCGTTCGACCGCGTGGGCCGTGTCGAGCGCGCCGACGTGGTGGACCTCGCCTACGACCAGAATGCGAACGATGACGTGGTCGACGCGCTGGACATGATCGGCTCGCGCGTGTTCCCGACCGTGGAAGCGACGCGCGATTTCCTGGTCGGTCAGAAGGCGGTCAGCGAGTAGCGATGGCGCGCCAGCCGGGCAACGAGGCGGCGGCCGTGCCGGCCGGCACGGTCTATTGCGTGCGGCACGGGCTGGTTCACAACCCCAACCGCATCGCCTACGGCTGGCTGCCGCGCTACCGCCTGGCGGAAGTAGGCCGGCTGCAGGCGGCGGCCACGGCAGAGTACCTTGCGGGCCGCGGCATCGGCTTCGTCCTCACCAGTCCGCTGCTGCGGGCGCGGCAGACGACAAGCATCATCGCCGCGCGGCTGCCGGACGTGCCGGTGCGCCGCAGCCGGCTGCTGATCGAGAGCGGCCTGGCGCGCCACTGGCAGGGCGAGAGTTGGAGCGAGATTCCCCTGAACCACGCCGCGGCCTGGGAGCTGTTCCAGAATGCGCCCGGCGCGCTGACGCTGGGCGAGCCGATGGCGGCGATGGCCGCGCGGCTACGTCGGGCGCTGGCGCTGGCGCTGCGGCTCTCCGGCGGCCGCCCCGCCGTCTGTGTCTCCCACCGCGACCCAATCCTGGCGCTGCGGCTGGCGGTCGAGGGGCGCTCCTTCGATTTGCTGCACCGCACCGCCTGCAACCCCGCCTCCGTCACCGCGATCGAGTCCAATGCCGGCCATCTGCGGCTCGTCGAGTATGTTGAGCCGTACGCCGGCCCGGCGGAGTGACATGGCCTTGCGGCCCTCTATCCCCCGTCCCCTTTCCCCAATCCTGGAGGGAAAGGGGCGATCGTGTGGAGCAGGAATCGGACGGCGTCGGGTTAACCGGTCAGCGATCGGAACGCTGCGCACATGATCGCCCCTCGCCCATTGCGATGGGCGAGGGGCGGGGGTGAGGGGCCGTGGCTGCTTTCCGCGGCGGCGCCCGCGGCGCTACCGTGAAGGGGAAGCGTTTGCCGTGGCGGCGAGGGAGGCTCTGGCCATGGAGTTTGAACTGGACGAGGCGCATCGCCTGCTGCGCGACACGGTCGGCAACTGGGCCGCGCGCGAGATCGGCCCGATCGCGGCCGAAATCGACCGCCGCGACGAGTTTCCCATGCAGCTCTGGCCGCAGATGGGCGAGTTGGGCCTGCTCGGCGTCACGGTGCCGGAGGACGCCGGCGGCAGCGGCTTTGATCTGCTGGCCGGGGTGTTGGCGATCGAGCAGATCGGCCGCTTCTCCGCCTCCGTCGCGCTCTCCTACGGCGCCCACGCGAACCTGTGCGTGAACAACCTCTATGTAAACGGCAACGAGGCGCAGCGCCGCCGCTATCTGCCGCCGCTGATCTCCGGCCAGGCCGTTGGCGCGCTGGCGCTGACGGAGCCGGACGCCGGTTCGGACGCGGTCGGCCTGCAGACCACGGCGCGGCGTGACGGCGACGACTATCTGCTAACGGGCTCGAAGCTGTACATCACCAACGGCCCGATCGCCTCGACCTTCGTGCTCTATGCCAAGACCGAGCCCGAGCGCGGCTCGCGCGGCATCACCGCCTTTATCGTCGAGCGCGACTTTCCTGGCTTCGCGGTGGCGCGCAGTCTGGAGAAGCTTGGTCACCGCGGCTCGCCCACGGCCGAGCTGCGGCTGGACGACTGCCGCGTGCCCGCGCAGAACGTGCTGGGCACGCTCAACAACGGCGTCGAAGTGATGATGTCCGGCCTCGACAGCGAGCGGGCGTTCCTGGCCGGCGAGCAGCTCGGCATCGCTCAGGCCTGTCTCGACGACTCGATCGCCTACGCCAGGGAGCGCAAGCAGTTCGGCCAGCGCATCGGCGACTTCCAGCTCGTGCAGGCGATGCTGGCCGACATGTACACCGAGCTTGAGGCCGCGCGCTGGTTGACCTACCGCACCGCCTGGCTCGCCTGGCATGCGCCCAAAGGCGTCCGTTTCAACAAGGAAGCCGCGGCGGCGATCCTCTACGCGGGCGAGATGGCGACGCGCTGCGCACTGAAGGCGGTGCAGATCTTCGGCGGCGCCGGCTACATGGCCGAGGCGCCGGTGGCCCGCTACCTGCGCGATGCCAAGCTGCTGGAGATCGGCGCCGGCACCAGCGAGATCCGCCGCCTGATCATCGCCCGCGAACTGCTCAAATAGCCCGTACCGCACTCTCCCCCTCTCCAGTGCATGGAGTGCATGGAGTGCATGGAGTGCATGGAGAGGGTGCCGGGGCCAGAGCGCAGCGCAACCGTCGGAGACTTGAAACGAGGCCACGCTATGACCACCACACTGGACCGGCTCTCCCTCGACGGCGCCGCCGCGCCGCTCGCCGCCCTGCCGCAGCTGCACTCCGCGATCGATCCGGAAAGCCGCGAGTTCCGCCAGAACGCCGAGGCGATGCGCTCGGCGGTGGCCGAACTGCGCGAGCGCGTGCGCACGGTGCAAGCCGGCGGCGGCGAAGCCGCGGTGGAGCGGCATCGCCGCCGCAACAAGCTGCTGCCGCGTGAGCGCATCGACCTGCTGCTCGACGCCGGCTCGCCGTTTCTGGAATTGAGCCCGCTTGCCGCCTGGGAGATGTACGACGGCGACGCACCCGCGGGGGGCATCGTCACCGGCATCGGCCGCGTCTGCGGCCAGGAGGTCGTGATCGTCGCCAACGACGCGACGGTGAAGGGCGGAACGTATTACCCGATCACCGTGAAGAAGCACCTGCGGGCGCAGGAGATCGCGCAGCAAAACCGGCTGCCCTGCATCTATCTGGTCGATTCCGGCGGCGCCTTTCTGCCGCTGCAGAGCGAGGTCTTTCCCGACCGCGAGCATTTCGGCCGCATCTTCTACAACCAGGCGCAGATGTCGGCGGCGGGCATTCCCCAGATCGCGGCGGTGATGGGCTCCTGCACGGCCGGCGGCGCCTACGTGCCCGCGATGAGCGACGAGACGATCATCGTGCGCGGCAACGGCACGATCTTTTTGGGCGGGCCGCCGCTGGTGAAGGCGGCGACGGGCGAAGAGGTCACGGCCGAAGAGCTCGGCGGCGCCGACGTGCACACGGCCGTCTCCGGCGTGGCCGACCACTACGCCGTCAGCGACGAGCATGCGCTCTCGATCTGCCGCAGTATCGTCGCCAATCTCAACCGTGAAAAGCAGTTTCCCTGGCCCGTGACACCGCCCGAGCCGCCGCTCTACGACCCGCAGGAGATCTACGGCGCGGTTCCGGCCGATCTGCGGCGCAGCTTCGACGTGCGCGAGATCATCGCCCGCATCGTGGACGGCAGCCGCTTTCACGAGTTCAAGGCGCGCTACGCCACCACGCTCGTCTGCGGCATCGTGCGAATCATGGGCTTTCCCGCCGGCATCGTCGCCAACAACGGCATCCTGTTCTCCGAAAGCGCACTGAAGGGCGCACACTTCATCGAGCTGTGCGCGAAACGCAAGATTCCGCTGATCTTCCTGCAGAACATCACCGGCTTCATGGTGGGCAAGGAGTACGAGAACAAAGGCATCGCCCGCGACGGCGCCAAGATGGTGATGGCGGTGGCCAACGCGGCGGTGCCGAAGTTCACGGTGGTGATCGGCGGCTCGTTCGGCGCCGGCAACTACGCGATGTGCGGCCGTGCCTACTCGCCGCGTCAGCTCTGGATGTGGCCCAATGCGCGCATCTCGGTGATGGGCGGCCAGCAGGCGGCCAACGTGCTGCTGACCGTGCGGCTGGACGGCCTGCGGGCGCAGGGCCGTGAGATGAGCGGCGAGGAGCAGGCCGCCTTCATGCAACCCGTGCTCGATACGTACGAGCACGAGGGCAGCCCCTACTTCAGCACGGCACGGCTCTGGGACGACGGCATCATCGATCCGGCCGACACACACACCGTGCTCGGTCTCGGCATCTCCGCCGCGCTCAACGCCCCGATCGAGGAGACGCGGTGGGGCGTCTTCCGGATGTAGACTTGAGTTGAGCGAGCGGCCCGCGGATTGTCTGGTTGACCGGCCTGCACGTCGGGAAGAAACGGATGGCTAGAGCAATGGGCACGAACTTCGCTGAGTGCGAAGATTGGCGCGATCTGATCGTGCATAATCCCGATATTTTGGGCGGAAAGGCAACGATACGCGGCACGAGACTTGCCGTGGACATGATTCTCGACGATCTGGCGGGTGGCCATGCGGCCACCGAATTGTTAGAAGCGCTGCCCACGCTTACGGAAGCGGGGCTGCGCGCCTGTCTTGCCTATGCCGCCGAGAGTGTCCGATCGGAGCACGTTCTCTCGCTCGAAGCCGATTGACAGGTGAAGTTTCTAGCCGATGAGAACGTGCGCGAACCGATCATTTCTGCGCTTCGAGCAGACGGTCATACCGTTCTGAGTATTGCGGAGACATCGCCGGGAATTGATGACGTCCGCGTGCTTGAAATGGCGCGCAAGACGGAGTCCGTTCTGCTCACCCACGATCTTGGAATCAGCGAACTCGTGTTTAGGCGTCGCCTGCCTCCGCTTCCGGGCATCATGCAACTGCGCTTCCCCTCGCGGATGCGATACTCCGAAATGGCTCGGCTGGTCGTCGCCGTGGTTCGCACGGGTGCCAACTTTCGCGGCCAAATCGCAACGATCACGCGCCGCCGGGTACGCTTCGAGCCGCTGCCTCCCAATACGTGAACTGGAGTACGTCGCGTGCCGCTGCAGAATCGCGTAACGCCGTGGGGCGAGATCATCAAGACGCCGGCGCGCGGCACGCTGTTCGGCAACCGCGGCGGCTGCTTTCACACGGTGGACCAAGAGCTGCTGCCGCTGAAGCGCTGGGTGGGGCGGCGCTGGATCGCTTGCCTGCTGGAGTTCAAGGGCCGCCGACGCAAGCTGATGCAGCCCAACCGCTACACCGAGCTGTTCTTCCTCGACGAGGCGACGGCGCTCGCCGCCGGCCACCGCCCATGCGCCCAGTGCCGCTGGGGCGACTACAACCGCTTCATCGACGCCTGGCTTGCCGGCAACGCGGTGCTCCGCATCGAGCGGGCGCGCTGCACCGACGCGATCGATGCCGTGCTGCACCGCGAGCGCGTAACGCCGCGCCGCGAGAAGGTCACCTATCTCGCGCGGCTCGGCGATCTGCCGGACGGGGTGTTCGTCACGTTCGACGGCGCGGCCGGCGCCTGGACGCCGCGTGATGGCCGGCTGCACCGCTGGACGTCGGCAGGGTATGCCGAATCGCGGCCGGCAGCCGCCGTGCACGAGGTGAGGGTGCTGACGCCGCGCTCGATCGTGAACGCCATCGCCGCGGGCTACGTGCCGATGACGCATCCAACGCTGGCGAACGCGTAGAATCCGGGTAGGGGCCATCGCGGCCACGCACTCCGCGGAGAGCGCCGTTCTGTTCGGAAAAATCCTGATCGCCAACCGTGGCGAGATCGCGGTGCGCATTGCACGGACCTGCCGTGCGCTGGGCGTGCGCGTCGTCGCGGTGTATTCCGATGCGGACAGCACCGCCCTGCATGTGCGCGTGGCGGACGAGGCGTACCGCATCGGTCCGCCGCCCGCGCGTGCGAGCTATCTCAACATCGACGCGATCCTCGAAGCGGTGCGGGAGAGCGGCGCGGAGGCGATCCATCCCGGCTACGGCTTTCTCTCTGAAAACGCCGAGTTCGCGGAGCGTGTGGCGGCGGCAGGGATCGCCTTCATCGGCCCGCCGGCCGCCGCGATCCGGGCGATGGGTGACAAGGCGGAGGCGAAGCGGCTGATGGAGGCCGCCGGCGTGCCCGTGGTGCCCGGCTACCAGGGCGAGGACCAATCCGACGCACGGCTCGCGGCCGAAGCGCAACGCACCGGCTTTCCGCTGCTGATCAAGGCGTCCGCCGGCGGAGGCGGCCGCGGCATGCGCGAAGTGCCCGACCTGGCTGCCTTCCCCGAACAACTGGCCGGGGCGCGGCGCGAGGCGCTTTCGGCCTTCGGCGACGATCGCATGCTGCTGGAGCGGCTGGTGCAGCGTGGGCGTCACGTCGAAATGCAGGTCTTCGGTGATGCGCGCGGCAACATCGTCTACCTGGGCGAACGCGACTGCTCGGCTCAACGCCGGCACCAGAAGGTGATCGAAGAAGCGCCCTCGCCGGCCGTGGACGAGGCGCTGCGGCGGCGCATGGGCGAGGCGGCGGTGCGGGCGGCGCGTCGCGTCGGCTACACGAACGCGGGCACGGTCGAGTTCCTGCTGGCCGAGGGCGGCGCGTTTTACTTCCTGGAGATGAACACGCGCCTGCAGGTGGAGCACCCGGTGACGGAGTTCGTGATCGGGCTTGACCTGGTGGAGTTGCAACTGCGCGTGGCCGCCGGCGAGCCGCTGTCCTTCACTCAGGATGCGGTGCACTTGCGCGGTCATGCGATCGAGGCGCGGCTCTACGCCGAGGATCCGGCGCACGGCTTCCTGCCTTCGACCGGCCAGATCACCCGCTTCGATTTGAAGAGTGCGTTTCCCGTTCGCCGGCAGCCGGCTGGTGAGGACGTGCGCATCGACTCCGGCTTCGCGGCCGGCGCTGCCGTCAGCCCCTACTACGACTCGATGCTCGCCAAGATCATTGCCTTCGGCGCCGACCGCGAGCAGGCGCGCGAGCGCTTGCTGCACACGCTGGAGACGGCGCACGTCCAAGGCGTGCAGACGAACCTGTCATTGCTGAGCGCGGTCATCGCTTCGGACGCCTTCGCGGACGGCGCCGTGACGACCGACTGGCTGGAACCGTTCTGGCAGGAGACGCTCGCAGAGCACGCCACCGCCGCGTTTCCCCACGAGGCGCTGCTCGCCGCGGCCGGCCTTGCGCTCACGGAAGCGGCGGCAGACCTGGCGAGCGATCCCTGGCGCTCGCTCGGCCCGTGGCGCGTTTCGGCGTTGCCTCGAACGTTACGCTTCCAGAGCGGTGCAGCTACGGCGATAGTCACGGCCACGCCGGATACCGAGGCAAATGCCTGGCAGGTGCAGATCGACGGTCGCTGGGTCACTTGCCGCTTCGAGCGTGTTTCGCCCGACGAGCTGCTGGTCATGCGTGGGCACAAGGTGGTGGACGTCCGCCTGCTCGATCGGGCGGGCATGACGGCGCGGTTGCAGGTCGGCGGCAGCGAGTACGAGGTTGTGAGCCTTGCTACACCAGCGCCCGACATCGCGGCGGCGGGCGCCGAGGCGGGGACGGGCAGCGGCCGGCTTACGGCGCCCATGCCCGGTGTGATCGTCAAGCTGGGCGTGGCGGAGGGCGAGCGCGTGCAGGCGCACCAGACGCTGGCCGTGCTCGAAGCGATGAAGATGGAGCACGCGATCCAGGCGCCGGCGGAGGGCATCGTTTCCAGGGTCCATGTGAGCGAAGGCAGCCGTGTCGCCGGTGGCGCGCTGCTGATCGAGCTGGAGCTGTGAGCACGGCCGCGCCACGGCGGGAGAGACGGGCATGGGTGTGTTGAGCGGCGTGCCGCGCAAAGTCCGCATCGTCGAGGTCGGGCCGCGCGACGGCCTGCAGAACGAAGCGGTGATGGTGCCGGCGGCGGACAAAGTCCGCTTCATCAATATGCTGAGCGCCGCCGGCTTCCCCGAGGTCGAAGCGACCTCGTTTGTGAGCCCGAAAGCGATCCCCCGCCTGGCGGACGCCGGCGAGGTTTTCCCCGCGATCGAGCGGCGGGACGGCACGCGCTATCCTGTGCTGGTGCCGAATGTGCGCGGGCTGGAACGGGCCGTTGAGGCGGGTGTGACGGAAATCGCGGTCTTCACCGCCGCGTCAAACACGTTCAATCAGCACAACATCAACGCCACGATCGACGAATCACTGGAGAACATCGCCGCCGTGATGGCGCGGGCGAAGCCGCTGGGCCTGCGCGTGCGCGGCTATGTCTCTACCTGTTTCGGCTGCCCCTTCGAGGGCGAGGTGCCCGCCGCGGCCGTACTCGACGTTTCTGTGCGCCTGCACGACCTCGGCGTGGACGAGCTCTCGATCGGCGACACGATCGGCGTGGGCACGCCGAACCAGGTGGAGGAAGTCGTCGGGCTGCTGCTGCAACGGATTCCGGCGGGGCGGATCGGCCTGCACCTGCACGACACGCGCGGCACGGCGCTTGCCAACACCGTCGTGGCCTTGCAGATGGGCATCACCTGCTTCGACTCGGCCGCCGGCGGGCTGGGCGGCTGCCCCTACGCGCCCGGCGCCTCGGGCAACCTGGCGACGGAAGATCTGCTGTACCTGCTGCACGGCATGGGCATCGAGACCGGCGTCGATCTGGAAAAGGTGGCCGAAGCCTCGCGCTTCATCCAGGGCGTGCTCGGCCACGCGCTCACCAGCCGCTATCTGGCGGCGGGGCGTCCATCCTTCGGTTCATCCCCTGGCCCCCAATTCTAGGAGACGGGGAGTCTTCTTCTCAGTTCGTGCCGAAGCTCCCCCTCCATGCCATGGAGAGGGGCCGCGGGTGAGGCCGCGCGCTCATCGCCCGGTGAACTGCGGCGAGCGCTTTTCGATGAACGCGGCGATGCCCTCTTTGGCGTCGGCGCTCTGACTGGCGCGTTCCTGCTGCTCTGCCTCGAAGTCCAGCATGGCCGCCAGCGGAGTGGTGGCGCTCAGGTCAAGACCGCGCTTGATCGTCGCGTAGGCGGCGGTCGGCCCGGCGGCCAGCTTCTCGGCGAAGGCGAGGGTGTCGGCAAAGAACGTATCGGCGGGGAAGACGCGGTTCACCAGGCCGATGCGCTCGGCCTCGCGCGCGGCGATGATCTCGCCGGAGAGCATCAGCTCCATCGCCTTGCCGTGCCCCACCAGGCGCGGCAGATAGAAGAGGCCGCCGGCGTCGGGAATCACGCCGATGCCGACGAAGACCTGGCCGAAACGCGCTGCCTCCGAGGCGAGGCGCAGATCGCAGCAGAGCGCCAGGTTCAGCCCCGCGCCGACGGCCACGCCGTTCACCGCGGCAATCACCGGCTTGGGTAGCTCGCGCGTGCGATTGATGATGGGGAAGTACCACTGGCGCAGGATCTCGCCGGAGCCGAGGCCGGATGCCATGGCCCTCAGGTCTTGCCCGGCGCAGAAGCCGCGGCCGGCGCCGGTGATCACGACGCAGCGCACGCTCGCGTCCTCGCCGCAGCGGTCGAGCGCCTCGCGCCACTCGCGTGCCATCGCTTCGTTCATCGCGTTGAGTTGCTGCGGCCGGTTCAGCGTGATCAGCGCCACGCCGTTCGGCTGCACTTCGAACTGCACAGCCTCGTCGCTCATCGTCTTCCCCCAGACCGGCAGCGCCGCCCCGGCAGGCGAATTGTTGCCCGCGCCGCCCACGCGGCCGCCGCTCGTGCGGATAGCAATGCTACCATGCTGGCCGGCGGCCGATCTGGAAACCATCTGCAACGGTGTACGGTGTACAAGGAGCACTGGCGATGAGTCTCACCAGCAACGAGGCGCTGCGCATGGTCGCGGCCGCGCAGCAGAAGGCCGGCGAAGCCGGCGCCGCGATCAGCACCGCCGTGGTCGATGCAGGAGGGCACCTGCTCGCGCTGGTGCGCATGGAGCGTTCGCCCTGGCTCACGGCCGACTCGGCGCACGCCATGGCGTACACGGCCGCCGGCTTCGGCATGGCGGGCGCGAAGCTCACCCGCTTCGCCGCGGCGCCGTGGTTCCAGGCGCTCACAGTCCAGAGCGGCGGCCTCGTCACCGCCGCCGACGGCGCCCTGCCGATCAGGCGCGACGGCAGCGTAATCGGCGCCATCGCCTGCAGCGGCGCCAGCGACGAGGTCGATCTGGCCTGCGCCGAAGCCGGGATCGCGGCGCTTGGCGTCAGCGTGTGACGCCGCGCGGCGGTCAGCCCACGCCGGCGAGCTGCTTGCCCGCCTCCAGCACCCGCGGCACCAGTTGCTCGTCCTGCACCTCGGTGTAGATACGCATCAGCGGCTCAGTGCCGGAGAAGCGGATCAGCAGCCAGCCGCCGCCGGCGAGGTTGAACAGATAGCCGTCGAGCCGGCTGCTGCCGGTCACCTTCTGGCCGGCGACTTCGCCGGGAGCCGCCTTGTCGAGGCGGGCGATGATCGCGGCGCGCTGCGCGGGGTCGAACTGCACGTCGGCGCGGTCGTAGAAGTGCGGCCCGACCTTCGCGTACAGATCCTGGATGAGCTGCGTCGGCCGCTTGCCGGTGCGCGCCACGAGGTCGAGCATGAACAGCCCGGCCAGCACGCCGTCGCGCTCGGGGATATGGCCGCGGAAGCCGTAGCCGCCCGATTCCTCGCCGGCCAGCAGCGCGTCGAGCGCCATCATGCGCGGGCCGATGTACTTGAAGCCGACGGCTGTCTCCTCGACCGGCACGCCGTAGATCTCACCCAGGCGATCGATCATGCGTGTCGTGGTCAGCGAGCGCACGATCGGCCCGCGCATGCCGCGCACTTCGAGGAAATAGTAGGCGAGCAGCGCGAAGACCTGCAGCTGAGTGACGAAGGCGCCGTTCTCGTCCAGCACACCCAGCCGGTCGGCGTCGCCGTCGGTGGCGAGGCCGAGGTCGAAAACGGCGGTTTCGCTCTCACTGAACGGGTCGGCGCGCTGCTGCATGACCTCGGTGATGGCCTGCAAGTTGCGGGCGATCGGCTCCGGCGCGTGAATGCCGGGGAAGCGCGGGTTGTACTCATTGTGCAGCTCGGTGATGCGCACGCTGCCGCCGGCGAACAGCTCGGCGAAGCAGCGCTGGCCGGCGCCGTACATCGAGTCCACGGCCACCCGCAGCCCCGATTGCTGCAGCCGCGGCAGGTCGACCATGCCCGAGATACGTTGCAAGTACGCGGGCACGAAGTTCGGCCGCTCCAGCAGCCCCTTGCTCTCGGCTTCCTCCAGCGCCAGGCGCGGCGGCTCGCCCGCGGCCAGGATCTCCTCCAACGGCGCTTCGAGCTTCGCGACGACCTCGGGCGAGGCGGAGCCGGCGTAGTCGGGCTTGTACTTGAAGCCGTTCCACTCGGCCGGGTTGTGGCTGGAGGTGATCACCACGCCGCCGCCGGCGCGCCGCTCGATCACGCCCACCGAGCAGGCGGGCGTGGGCGCGAACTGAGCGCCAAGAAAGACCTTGATGCCGGCAGCGGTCACGACCTCGGCGACGGCTTCGGCGAAGCGGTTGGAGCCGAAGCGCGTATCCCAGCCGACGACGAGGCCGCGTTCTGCCAGTCCTTCGGCCTTCAGCAGCCGCGCGACCGAAGCGGCGAGGGCACGCACGTTGCGAAAGGTGTACTCCTCCGCCATTACCGCGCGCCAGCCATCCGTGCCGAACGTGATCGGGACCGTCATGCCTCTCTCCGGCGACGAGTGCGTCAGCGCAAGTATAGGCGGCGCCGAGGAGACGGAGCAGTAGCGCTCCGGGGTGGGGCGAAGGGTCGATGCTGCACTGAATCAGGTGATTGGCACTGTGAGGCTCGCGGTGGGCGGAGCGAACGGCAACCAAGATTCAACCGATCCTTCAGCGCAGGAGCGTGACGCGCGGCCTGATGGCTGGCGAAGTTCACGGCGCCGCGTCCAGAGTTCGATGAGAAGACGCTGCGCTGGCGCAGCGTGAGCCTCGAGGAGCGTGGCCGAGCACTGGTCGATCTGCTTCGCTTCGTCGACGCGATCGCCCGCTGCCCTCCGAAGCGCGAAATGTTCCCGGCTTTCCGCGCAGCGCCTGGCATCGCCGCGGTGGGAATGGCTAAGACATGGTTTCAAAACCGGCGTTCACGGGCGATCGCATACCTTCAAGCGGGAACCCGAGCCGGTTTTGAAACCATCTGTAAGGCGTCCGCGTGCTGAGCTTCCCGCAGCGGGTGGAAGGCCTTGCCCAGGCACCGCGGACCGCGCGGATCTCCTTCGCCTTCGGCGGAGCGATCGCGCTGAATTACTGCCATAGGCTGCATGAAATGCTCGGAGCAGATGATACCCGCGCCAGCCGCGCGGCAGGGCTGCTCCCCGCCTAAACGCTTCATCGCGGCGCGTGGAACGCCGTCTCCAGCTCTGCCGTGCGCCGGCACGCATCCCTGCAAACGTTCTGCGCGGCTCAGCGGCGGCGGCGGAAGATGCGGAAGATGCGCGGGAAGAAGTCGGCCTGCGCCGGATGCTCTTCCTCTTCGATGCTGACTCTCGTGCCAACTTCGACGACGACGAGGGTGGCGTCGTCGCGGCCTTTGCGCTCTTCGACGAGCGCCAGCACGCTCTCGACGGCGGCCTGCGGCTCGACCCCCTCAATCTTCGCGGCCAGCTCGTCGTCATCGATCACGCCGTGCACGCCGTCGCTGCACAGCACCAGACGTGTCTGGCCGCCGGTGTCGGTTTCGGTCTTCACCTCGGCCTCGACCTTGTGGTCGAGGCCCAGCGCCCGCGTGATGATGTTGCGCCGCGGGTTGTGACGAGCCTCCTCGGGCGTGAGCTTGCCGCTGTCGAGCTGGTCCTGCACCCAGGAGTGGTCGTGGCTGAGCTGGCGGATCTGGCCGTCGCCGACGACGTAGGCGCGGCTGTCGCCCACGTTGGCCACGATGATCTGGTCGTCCAGCACCGCCGCGGCGACCACGGTGGTGGCCATCGGCAGCCCCTCATCGGTCTGCTGCGCGGCCGACTCATGAACGCGCCGGTTCGCCTGCCCCACCGCCTCGATCAGGTCAGTTACCGGATCGCCGGTCTGGGCGGCGAAGTAGGCCCGCTCAACGCTTTCCACGGCGAGGGCGCTGGCGACTTCGCCCTTGAGGTGGCCGCCGACACCGTCGGCCACCACGTAGAGGTTGCCATGGGAGGCGCGCAGGGCCGCGCGATCTGGCTCCGAAAGCCGGAAGCTGTCCTCGTTCTCCAGGTGCTTCGGCCCCTGGCGGCTGCCGCCGGCGGCGAGTCGCCCGGTCTGGATGTTGAAGCGATGCGTGTCGGTCATGAAACGGGCCGCCACTCCTGCTGAGCGCCTTGGCGCGCCGCCGCTGCCGGCGAGCCGATCGTGCCGCAGCACCCGGACCGGCTGCAATCACACCTATTTTATCCATGGCGGCCGTGTTGGCTACACGCCGGCGTTCTGCTGCGCTACGCTGTTGACCGCAGCGCCATGCGGAGGTGACAGAATGGCGGACGCCGACGCCATCCGCCTGACGATTCGGGGGCCGGGGGGCGGCGAACGCGAGGTTCGCCTCGACGCCGACCTGATCCGCATCGGGCGGGCGCGCGACTGCGATGTGACCCTGGACAGCGGCTACATTTCGCGCTACCACGCCCGCCTGGAGCGCAGTGGCCGTAGCTGGCAACTGGTCGATGAGGGCAGCAAGAACGGGGTGATCCTCAACGGCAAGCGCGTCTCTCGCAGCCATGCGCTGTTCGCCGGCGATGCGGTGCGGCTGGGCGACTTTACGCTGATCGTGCACATGGCCGACGAGCAAGACGCGGATCGAACGATTATCTACCCCTTCCCTGCCGACGCCGAGGCCGAGCCGGAGACCGCGGGAGCCTCAGGCACCGAGGCGGCCGAAGCGCCGGCCGAGCTCCACGCCGCGGCCATGCCGGCGGCTCAGCCGGCGCCGGCAGCGGCCGTCGCAGCTCCCGAGCCGCCGCGGCCCGTGCACCTTGAGCCGCGTGAAGCGACGATCTTCAGCACGCTGGAGGCGGCCGCGTCGGCCGGCGCCGCGCCGCGGGCGCTCGGCGATGCCGCCTGGGCCGCCGGGACGTGGGACGGCGCGATGCTCGAACGGCTGCTGGCGCGGCTCGATCGCAAGCTACGCGATCAGTCCTGGCCGGGCGTCGAAGCCGACCAGGCCGGCGTCTATCGACTGGTTGGCGCGGCGGGCACGCGCTAGGTCCGCTCGCGGGCGGCGGGACCGCTGCTCAGCGCCGGTCCTTCAGCCGTTGCAACACCATCGCCGCGAGCAGCCCCACCACGACGAAGCAGGCGAGAATCAGCCAGCGGCCGGCCGCGTCGCCGTCCAGGGCGTCGGCGTACGGGAAGGTCTCCGGCACCGCGGCCACGGAGAGCACATGCGTGACGCGCCCGATCGCTTCGTGCGTCCAGCGCGTCGCCACAAGCGCCGCCAGCGGCTGTGCCGGCCCCAGATCCTGCACCGGCGTGAGCCCGCCCGCAAAGAGGATCTGCGGCACCATCAGCAAGGGCGCCGCGACGATTGCGCGGTCGGCGTTCGACACCGCGGCAGAGACGGCCAGCGCGACGGCGACCGAGGCGATGCCGCCCAGCAGCAGCGAGAGGAACACGCCGTCGATCGGCCCGGCGGGATACGGGAGATTGACGGCGCGCACGCTGCCGACCGCGTGCGGCAGGGTAACCAACCAGTGGTCGACGTGGCCGGGGAAGTCGATGTGCGCCGCGGCGACGCCGAGCAACAACAGGCTCTGCACGGCCATCAGCAGCGACAACACGAAGAACTTTGAGCCCACGTACGGCCCGATGCGCAGGTTGACCAGCCGTTCGCGCCGGTAGATCGCGTGCTCCTTCGCGATCTCGCGGATCGCGTTCAGCGTGCCGAGCCAGACGGCGACGGCGGCGAGGATGAAGGCGAGCTGTGCGCCCTTGAGTGCGCGGTTGTTGCCGTTGCCGCCGGCGAGCTGGCAATCTGCCGGCAGCGTCGTGGGCGAACTGACGCTGGTGCAGCCCGGACCGGAGAGCGCAACCAACTGCGCACCCGGCGGGACGTTCACGATCTCACCGCTGCGCAGATCGCGCGATGCCACCTGCGCGTTGCCGCCCTTCACCGCGATCACCACCACATCGCTCTGCGGCTTGTAGATGTCGGGCTGAAACAGCGCCCAGAGCAGCAGCGCGATGATCGGCGCCTGCAAGACCAGGACGAGCAGGTATTTGGGGTCGTTGACGATCGTGTTCGCGTAACGACGGCTAAGCACGCTGAACTGGCGCAGTGGGCCGATCGGCTTCAGCGCCGCCTTGGCCGGCAGGGCGCGCGGGACGGCCGCGGGCGTCTCTCCCGGCCCGGTTGCCGGCGGGCCGAGCTGGTCGGTGATCTGTGCGCGATACTGCGGCGAGTCGAGAAACGTCTGCTCCCACTCCTCCGACGTGCGCTCATCTGACAGCTTGACGTAGACCTCCTCGAAGTCGGCGGCGTTGAAATAGGAGAGGGCGGCGTCCGGCGAGCCGAAGAAAGCCATGCGCCCGCCGCCGGCGAGGAAGAGCACGCGATCGCAAATGGCGATGTTGCGCGTGGCGTGCGTGACGATCAGGATCGTGCGGTCCTGGTTGGCGAGGCCGCGCAGCAGGTCCATCAAGCGGCTCTCGGTCGCCGGGTCGAGGCCAGCGGTCGGCTCGTCGAGGAAGAGGAGCGGTGGCCTGGTCAGCAGCTCGACGGCGATGTTGACACGCTTGCGCTGGCCGCCGCTGAGGTCGTGGATCATCTTCTTGCGCTGTTCCTGCAGGCCAAGCTCCTCGATCAGCTCGGCGACACGCCGCTTGCGTTGCTTGCGCTTCGTGCCGGCGGGCAGGCGCAACTCCGCCGCGTAGCGCAGCGCTCGCTCCACGCTGAGGCGTGTGTGGATGATGTCGTCCTGCGGCACGTAGCCGACGTGTGTGCGCAGCAGGCGGAAGTTCTCGTACAGAGGCAGCCCGTTGACCGTGACCGTGCCGCGGGAGGCCGGCCGCACGCCGCTGAGCGCCCCGAGCAGCGTGGTCTTGCCCGCGCCGGAGATCCCGACGATGGCGACCAGCTCGCCGGGCTCGGCGATCAGCGAGACGTCGTGCAGGATGACCTGGCCGCGGCCGATCTCGGTGCACAGGTCGCGGGCTTCGAGCCCGATGCCCTCGGTCGAGGGCGCGGCATCGGCATGCGTGTGCGGCCGAGATGGGCGGCGGAAGGGCAGTTTGAGCATGACGCCGTCATCGTACGGAGCGCTCCGGCGCTGCCGGCATCCTCCGGCCGGGCCACACAGGCGGATGGATGGAGTAGGGCCGAGGGCTAGCGCCGGTCCTTCAGCCGTTGCAGGCTGGTGGCGATCGCCCCGAAGACGACGACGAAGCCGAGCAAGATCAGCCAGCGGCCGATCGCAGAGCCGTCGATCGCCGCCGTCTGCGGGAACTGCTCCGGGATGATCGCCAGCTTCACCACGTCGAGCACCCGGCCCAGCGCCTCGTAGGTCCAGCGCGTCGTCACCAGTGCGGCCAGCGGCTGCGCCGGGCCAAGATCCTTCACCGGCTGCAAGAGGCCGCTGAAGAGGATCTGCGGCAGCATAATCAGCGGCGCGGCGAAGACGGCGCGATCGGGGTTGGAGACCGCGGCGGAGACCGCCAGCGCCACAGCCACCGAGCCGGCGCCGCCCAACGCCAGCGAGAGCCAGGCGCCGCTCAAACCGCCCATGCCGCCAGGGATGTGGATGCGCAGCGCCGTGAGGCCCAGCAGCAGCGTCGCCTGGATCACGATCAGTGCGAACAGCACGGCGAACTTGGAGGCGATGTAGGGAAAGACCCGCAGGTTCACCACGCGCTCGCGCCGGTAGATCGCGTCCTCGCGGCAGATCTCGCGGATGGCGTTGAAGGTGCCGAGCCAGACGATCATCGCCGCAAGGATCAGGGCGAGCTGCGTGGCTTTGCCCGCGTTGGTGTTGCCGTTGCCGCTGGCCAGGTCACATTTGCCGCTCAGACCGAGCGTGGCGATCGCCTGCTCGTTGCAGTCCTCGCCGGTGACGGCGACCAGCGTCGCTCCCTTCGCAATGCCCGTGATCGCACCCGTCCTCGGATCAGGCGTCACCGGGCGCACCACGCCGCTCTCTTTGGCGAAGACGAGCACGCCGCTCGGCCGTGTGAACACCGCTGGTTTGAACAGCAGCAAGAGGAAGAGCGCGAAGATCGGCGCCTGCAGCAGCAGGATCGCCAGGTTCTTGCGGTCGTTCAGCACGATGTTGGCGTAGCGCCGTGTCAGGATCTGGAACTGGCGCCAGGCCACGGGCTGTGGCCGGTGCTTGCCGGGGCCGGCTGCCTGCGGCCTCGGCTGCGCCGGCGCCAGGCCGGCGGCGACGCCCTGCGGGTGCTCCAGCCGCGCCTGGATCTCGTGCTGGAAGAAGGGCGACGCCTGGTACGACTGCTCCCATTCTTCGGGCGAGCGAGTGTTCTCGATCAGGTCGTAGATGTCTTCGAACTCGGAGACGCCGAAGTAGTCCAGCGCGGCGCGCGGCGGGCCAAAGTAGGCGATACGCCCGCCGCGGGCGAGGAAGAGCGCCTTGTCGCAGAGCGAGACGTTACGCGTTGCGTGCGTGATCAGCAGCACTGTGCGCCCCTGGTCGGCGAGCTGGCGAAGCAGCGCCATCATGCGCGTTTCCGTGCCCGGATCGAGGCCGGACGTCGGCTCGTCCAGAAAGAAGAGCGGCGGCTGCGTCAGCAGCTCCACGCCGATGCTGACCCGCTTGCGCTGGCCGCCGCTGAGGGCGCTGATCGGCGTCTCGCGCTGGCGTTGCAGGCCGAGCTCCTCGATCACCTCGCCGAGGCGGGCGGCGCGTTCGGCCGGCGTCACGTCTTCCGGCATGCGCAGTTGCGCCGCGTAGTCCAGCGCCCGCTCGACGCTCAGCTCTTTGTGGATGATGTCGTCCTGCGGCACGTAGCCGATCTGCGCCCGCAGCGAGTCGAAATGGTCGTAGAGCGAGAAGCCGTTGAGCAGGACCTGGCCACTGGTCGCCGGGCGCAGGCCGCTGAGCGCGCCGAGCAGCGTCGATTTGCCCGCGCCGGAGACGCCGACCACGGCCACGAACTCGTGCGGCTGCACGACCAGCGTCACGTCCTGCAGGATCGCCGTACCCTTGCCGACAAGCTTGCGCAGGTTCCGCGCCTCCAGCAGGATGCCGGTCGTTTCGTCGAAGTGCTCGATCTCGCCCTGGCGCACCGTCAGCCGGTACGGCCCGATGCGGATCACGTCGCCCTCGCGCAACTGGCGCTCGGCGATCGCCTCGCCGTTGACGTAGGTGCGGTTCGTGCTCTTGAGATCGGTAATCACCCAGGGCGCATCGGCGGCGGCGCGGACGATCACAGCATGCTCGCGCGAGACCTGCGGCGAGGCAAGCACCAGGTCGTTGCTGCTGACGCGCCCGACGCTGATGCGCGCCGCGCCCGGCGCGTGCGGCACCACGCGCGGCCGCGTATCGCCGCCGGCCGGCAGCGGCGCGGGCGCGAGCGGCGGCGCGCTGCCGTCGCGGGCCGGCTCGATCGCGGCGGTGGCGCCGAACACACCAGCCGCAGCCGGCGCCTCGGCGCCGCCTTGCCGGTGAATCGCCTGCGTAATGCCGTCGGGGTCCGGCGAGCCTGCAGGCGAGGGCACGAGCGTGGGCGGATCGTCCGGACGCAGCGCGAAGGTGATCGTGACCGCGCCGGAGAGCTGGAAAGCCTCGCCGTCGTTGAGCAGCGCCTCTTCGATCGGGCGGCCGTTGATCGAGGTGCCGTTGCGGCTGTGCAGATCGACCAGTTCCCAGCGTTCGCCGCGCCGGCGCACCACGGCATGGTGTACTGAGACGGTGGGCAGGTCGATCGGGATGTCGTTGCTGTTGCCGCGGCCGATCGTCACCTCGTCGCGCTGCATGCGCACGCTGAACTGGCGGTTGGGCGTGTGCACATACAGCACCGGGCGGAAGTCCGCGGCCGCGGCGGGGCGGACCGGCTCGGGCGGCGCGTGCAGCGTGACCTGGAACGAGCCGATGCCGATGCGGTCGCTGGGCCCGACTTCGGCGGTCTCGCTGCGCAGCACGCGGCCGTTGAGCGTGGTGCCGTTGGCGCCGCCCAGGTCTTCGACAAAGACCGAGGCGGCGCGGCGCACGATGCGCGCGTGGTGGCGCGAGACACTGGCATCGGCCAGCACCAGGTCGTTGTCGCTGGAGCGGCCGATGGTGAGATCGTCCTTGTCCGATGCCTCCCGGCGGGCGTCTCCGTCGCGTTCGATCAACAGTTCGAGCATGGTCCGTCCATGATAGTGATCGCGTGGCAGATCGTCATCGCCGGTCCTTCAGCCGCTGCAGGCCCACGGCCAGCGCCCCGAACACGGCCACGAAGCAGAGCAGGATCAGCAGCCGCGCGATCGCGCTGCCGTCGGCGGCGTCCCGAAACTGGAACTTACTCCTCAGGGTCGTCGCGGTGGAGAAGAGGTTCGAGACGCGGGCCAGCGCTTCGAACGTCCAACGGCTGGCGACCAGCGCCGCCAGCGGCCTCGCCAGGCCGAGCTGGCTCACGGGCACGAAGATGCCGGCGAAGAAGACCTGGGGCAGCATGATCAGCGGCGCCGCAAAGACCGCCCGATCCGGATTCGAGACGGCGGCGGAGACGGCCAGCGCCAGCGCCACGGCGGCCGAACCGCCGAGCACGAGACAGATCCACATTGCCGCGTCGGCGCCGCCGCCGGGCAGATCGACCTTGATCGCGACCACGCCGAGCAGCAGCGACGCCTGCACGATCACCAGGGCAAGCAGCACGGCGAACTTGGAGGCGATGTAGGGAAAGACGCGCAGGTTGACCAGCCGCTCGCGCCGGTAGATCGCGTCCTCTTTGGAAATTTCGCGCACGGCGTTCAGCGTGCCGAGCCACACGGCCGTGGCCGCGAGGATAAAGGCAAGCTGCACCGCCTTGTTCGCCTTCCAGTTACCGTCGCCGCTGTCCACAACGCAGGTGTTGGACGGCGCCGGATGCAGGCGGTCGCAGTTGCCGGTGAAGGCGGCGGGCTGGGAGCCGAGCCGGCCGATCGTGTAGCCGCTGGGCCGCTGGAACAAGTTCGGCTGCGGGAAGAGCGCCCAGAGCAGGATGGCGATGATCGGCGCCTGCAAGAGCAGGATGGCGAGGTTCTTGCGGTCGCGCAGCACGATCTCGGCGTAGCGCCGCGTGAGGATGCCGAACTGCCGCCAGGCTTCGTTGCGTGTGCCGTGCTGGCCCGGCCCCGCCGTGACCGGCCGCGGCTGCGCCGGCGTGGCGGCCGCGGCGCCCGGCTGGTTGACGATGCGGCCGGCGATCTCCGACTGGTAAAGCGGCGCGCCGCGGAAGCGCTGCGCCCACTCCTCCGGCGAGCGCGTGTTCTCGATCAGGTCGTAGATCTCGTCGAAGCGACGCACCCCGAAATACTGCAGCGCCATGTCGGGCGCCCCGAAGAAGGCGAGCCGCCCACCGCGCGCGAGGAAGACCACACGGTCGCACTGCGCGATGTTCACCGTGGCGTGCGTGATCAGCAGGATCGTGCGGCCCTGGTCGGCGAGCTGCCGCAGGAGGGTCATCATGCGCGTCTCGGTCGCCGGGTCGAGGCCGGACGTCGGCTCGTCCAGAAAGAAGAGCGGCGGCTGCGTCAGCAGCTCCACGCCGATGCTGACGCGCTTGCGCTGCCCGCCGCTGAGGCTGGCGACGACCGTGTGCTTCTGCTGCTCCAACCCCAGCTCCGCGATCACCTCCGACACGCGGGCGTGGCGCTCGGCCGGGGTGGTGTCCGCCGGCATGCGCAGCTCGGCGGCGTAGCCCAACGCCCGCTCTACCGTCAGCTCCCGGTGAATGATGTCGTCCTGCGGCACGTAGCCGATCTGCTGGCGCAGTGCGTCGAAGTGCTCGTAGAGCGAGAAGCCGTTGAGCAGCACCTGGCCGCTGGTCGCCGGGCGCAGGCCGCTGAGCGCGCCGAGCAGCGTCGACTTGCCCGCGCCGGAGACGCCGACGATGCCGACGAACTCGTGCGGCTGCACGACGAGCGTGATCTCGTTCAGGATCGTCTTGCCCCTGCTCACCTGCTTGCTGAGGCCGAACGCCTCCAGCAGCATGCCGGCGGTCTCGTCGTAGTGCTCGATCTCGCCCCGGCGCAGCGTGAGCCGCACGGGGCCGATGCGCACCACGTCGCCTTCGGCGAGCCGGCGCTGGGTCACCGCCTCGCCGTTGACGTAGGTCCGGTTCATGCTGCCCAGGTCGGTAATCGTCCATGGCGCGCCCTCGGCCGGCCGCTCCAGGAGCGCGTGTTGGCGCGAAACCTGCGGCGAGTCGAGCACGAGCTGGTTCTGCGGCGAGCGGCCGATGGCGATGCGCACCGCGCCCGGGCCATGCGGCAGGATGCCGTGACCGCCCGTCCGCCCGCCCGACGAGACGCCCAGCGCCGGCGGTTTCAGGCGGAAGGTCAGCGCCACGTCGCTGCCAAGCACGATGCGGTCGCCGTCGCGCAGCGCCGCCGACTCGACCTGGCGGCCGTTGACGAAGCTGCCGTTGCGGCTGCGCAGATCGATCAGCGCCCAGCCGTCGTCCTGGCGGCAGATGATCGCGTGGCTGGCGGAAAGCGTGGGCGCCGAAAGCGAGATGTCGTTGCCAGAGGCGCGGCCGACGGTCGCCTCGTCGCGCTGCATGACGTAGCTGAAGCTGCGCCCATCCGCTTCGATCAGCAGCTCAGGCCGGTCCAGCGGATCGGCGTGCCCGGCCGTTCCTGCCGTGCCGGCAGCGGCGGTCTGGCGCAGGGTGTCCGGCGCGGGTGACGGCGGGGACGGCTGGCCATTGCCGCCGGCGGCCGCGGTCTCCACCAGAGGCCGGCCGATCGCGAACACGCGGATACGATACGTGCCGACGGTGAATTCTTCGCCCGCGCTCAGCGGCGCCGACTCGCTGCGCAGCAGGCGGCCGTTCAGCCGCGTGCCGTTGGCGCCGCCCAGGTCTTCGAGGTAGAGCGCGCCGGCGCGCGTCAGCACGCGCGCGTGCTGACGCGACACGCTCTCGTCGGGCAGCACCACGTCGTTGCCGGGGGCGCGGCCCAGCGACGCCTCGTCGCGGGCAACGGTCTGTTCGCACGCCGCGGAACTGCCTTCGATGCGAAAGCGCAGCATCGTCGCCGTTTCTTACGCAGCAGTCGTGGCCGTGAAAATCACCGGCGCTCCTTCGCCCAGCGCACACTGTTGCCCGTCCGGGCGCAAGGGAGCGTGGTTGCCGATAGCGCCAGGAGGGTTTCGTTGCTGGAGGCGCATCCGCCGGTCCGTAGCCGGCATCGGCGCTGGACGGCCGAATCATGCGTAACTCCGCGGCAACGCCGGCCGGCGTGTCAATCTTCTATCGCCGGCCAGTGCCAGTCTAGCACGCGCTCCGGCTGAACGCGGATCACCGGCAACTCCTCCAGCGACATCTCGCGGTACTGCGCGTAGCGTGCGCGCAATGCGGCGATCGCCGCCCGTTGCTCCTCGCCCGGCGGCACAATGCGGGCGCGGCCGCGCAGCTGCAGCCAGTGCAGGCGGCGCCAGTCTTCGTCGTAGTCGTCCACCGTCAGGCAGACGGCGGGATTCCCCTCCAGGTCGCGCACGCGGCGCAGGCGCTCGACCGGCACGCGTTTCGGCTTGCGATCGAGCGGCGTGTAGACGAGGCCCTCGTGCAGCGCGAAGCAGACGGGTACGACGTGCGGCCGGCCCGCGGCATCCGCGGTCGCCAGGTGGGCGACCCGATGGGCGAGAAGGAAGGCGGCCTGTTCTGCCGTGAGCACCGTTGGGCCTCCTGGTCGGCGCCGGCTCGCCTATCCCTGCCTCGTTCGGGCGTGGCTGTTCCCTCCCGACACGGGAACGGACCTTTGCAGCACGGCCGATGACGTGCGTGCGGAGCGGAAGGCCGGTTGAGCCATGGCGCACTCCAATCCGATCGCGGGCCGGCGGCGCTCTCGGCTACAGTGAATGCATGGGATGTGCTGCCCGCCCGCTGCGCCTGTCGCCGCGCCAGCCCTATGCCTTCGATCACGCCCTCACCTACTTTAATCGCCGCGCCGGCGAGCTGGTCGATCGCGCGGATCTCGGCTGCTATCGACGGCTGTTCGCGCTGCCTGACGGCCTGTTGCTGGCCGAGCTGCGCCCCGGCGAAGCTGGCAGCCTCGTTTTGACCGTGCGCGGCGTTGCCGGCGGCCACCAGCCCTGCGAGGCCGACGTGCAGGCCGTGGCCGCAACGTTGACGCGCACGCTCGGACTTGAGGACGATCTTGCGGACTTTCGTGACGCGGCGGCGGGCGATGCGGCACTCGCCGGCCTTGTGCGGCGCTTCGCCGGTCTGCGCCTGATCAGCACGCCGGCGCCGTTCGAGGCGTTCGTCTGGGCCGTGCTGGGCCAGCAGATCAGCCTGCACGTCGCCTTCCGCCTGAAGGCAGCGCTGGTGCAGCGCTGCGGCGCGCCTGCCGAGATCGACGGCACGGTGTTTTGGGCGTTTCCAACCGCCCGGGTCCTGGCTGCGCAGAATCCGGACGAACTGGCGGCGCTGGGCCTCGGCCGCCGCAAGGCCGCGACGATCGTACACGTCGCCGGCCTGGTGGCCGGCGGCGCCCTGAAGCTCGAACGGCTCGCCGCCCTGCCGCTTGACGAGGCGGAGCGCGAGCTGACGGCGCTGCACGGCGTCGGGCCGTGGACGGCGCGCTACACGTTGCTGCGCGGGCTGCGCCTGGCCGATGCCTGCCCGGTGAGCGACGGGGGCCTGATGGCGGCCTGCGGCTCGCTCTACGATCTCGGGCGCAAAGCCACCAGCGCAGAGGTCGAGGCGTTTTCCGAGCGCTGGCGTCCGTATCGTGGCTACGCGGCGTATTACCTCTGGTTCATGCTGGCACGGATGGGGAGGGGCGATGGCTAGCCTGGTGGCGCGGTCCGATTTTGAGCTGCCCGACGGGTTGATTCACCTCGCGCCCGGCGGCGAATCACCGTCGTTGCGCACGCACCGCGCGGTGCTGGAGCGCTACTTTGCCAGCAAGGGCACGGGCCCGGCGGGCCAGCGCACGCGGGAGGAGGTGACGCAGTCGGTACGCGGGCTGGCGGCCGAGCTGTTCGGCCTGCCCGGCGCCGAGACGATCGCCTTCGTGCCCTCGGTCTCGGACGGCATGAACGCCCTCTCGCACGCACTGCCGGTGCGGGCCGGCGACAACGTGGTGATCGAAGACCGCGAGTTCGGCGCCGTGCTCTATCCCTGGCTGCATCTCGAACGGCAGGGTGTCGAGGTGCGGTTGGTGCGCCAGCGCGATTGGGAGCCGGCCGAGGGCGCCTTCCGCGCCGCGATCGACGCGCGCACGCGCGCCGTCGCCTGCAGCCAGGTCAGCTTCCTCACCGGGCTGCACCACAACCTCGAAGCGCTCGCCGAGCTGGCGCGCGCGCGCGGCGCCTGGCTGGTGGTGGACGCGACGCACGCGGCGGGCGCGGTGCCCGTGCCCGGGCCGCTCTGCGACTTCGTGCTCTCCGCCTGCTACAAGTGGCTGCTGGGCTGGCATGGCGTGGCGCTGCTGGGCTGGAACCGCGAGCGCGTGCCGGAGATCGAGCCGGCGCTGCTGGGCTGGAAGACGCCCGAGGCGGTGCCCGACCGCGAGCAGCCGAAGACGTACGTGCGCAGCAGCGACGCGACGCGGCTGGAGATCGGCAACCCGAGCTACGTCGGCATCTTTGTGCTGGAGAACGCGCTGCGCTACCTGCAGGCGATCGGCATTGAGCGCATCGCGGAGCACGATCGCGCTCTGAGCGGCCGCCTCAACCGGGCCCTGCGCGAGCTGGGGCTCGACGTGGCTACCCCTCTCGACGCGAACTACCGCGCGGGCAACACCTGTTTCTGGCACGCTGAGCCGCAGGCACTGGCGACGAAGCTGGCCGCGGAAAGCATCTGGGTGAACGGCAGCGACGGCCGTATCCGCATGGGCACGCACCTCTGGTGCGGCGAGGCGGATGTGGAAGCGGCCGTGGTGGCGGTGGATCGCGCGATCGGCTGATCTTTGGCCCTCGGCGCTCGCCTCATTTCACATACCCCTCTCCCAATCCTGGGCGAGGGGCGATCGGTCGCAGCACGACTCGGACGGCGTCGGGCTAACCGCAAACCGATCGGATCGCCCGGCGCCGGATCGTCTCCTTCTCCCAGGATTGGGGGAAGGAGACAGGAGAGGATGAGGGCCGAACGGCAGAAACAAACACAAAAGTGCGAGAGGAGCGCCACCCCTGCGCTCCTCTCGCGTGGCTGCGGTGATGCTTCGGTGCGCGACGGACCGAACCCCGACCGTTGCGCCACATCCCCGACGCCGATGCACGCGGCGGGCGACCGGGCTACTGCGCCCGCCGGTCCACCAGCAGGATAGGTCATGGCGCCGCCGGAGAAAGTCCGGCGGGTCGCGCATCGGCTGTCAGGATTTTCCTGACAGCGGGATTCTCGGCCCTCTCCCCCGGCCCCTCTCCCAATCCCGGGAGAGGGGAGCTTGCAGGCAAGAAGATGGAGGCTGAAGGCGCGGCCGGGGCGGCGCGAAGGGCCCAGGCAGGGAAAGATGGCCGCTCCGCAGCCATGCGGGTGCGACCCTGCGGCAACCGGATAACCCGGCGCGGCCCCGGACCTTGCTCCCCAGGATCGCCCCTCTCCCTCTCTCCAGTATTGGGAGAGGGAGAGGGGACGGGGGTGAGGATGAGGGCTACGCCGGCCGCCCCTTGAACGTCGGGTCGGTATTGTCAATCCAAACGTTCGCCCACAGGTGATAGTACTGGAACCACGGGACCATGGGGACGTTGTGCAGGTAGTTCCAGGCGTTGAAGTCATCGATCAGGCAGATCATGCCGATGTTCTGGAAGACCTTGTCCAGCATGTAGTTCTGGATGTCGTAGCCCGTCTGGCGGCGCGTCTCGTAGTTGAAGTCGCCGCGCTGCTTGTCGAGCATCGCATCCAGGTCTTTGTCGGCAAGACCGGTGAGGTTGTACGGCGAGCCGGAGTGCAGGCCGTTGTACACCCACTCATCCAGGTCGGCGACGCCGTTGCCGTAGCTCCAGTAGAAGTCGAACTTGTGCTGCAGCAGCGCGGCGATGATCTCGGTGTAGCCGGTCGTGTCCTCGTGCCCGTTGAACTTGAAGCCGAGCACGTCCTGCAGATTCTTCTGCAGCTGCGGGAAGTACGCGGGAATGTAGCCCGGCGTGTTCGAGTAAATGATCTCCGTGCCGGCCGGCATGCCCGCGGCGCCGCCGGCCGCGTCAAAGAGCTGCTTCGCCTGCTTGATGTCCGCGTCGCGGTCGGCCGGGTTGTCGTAGCGGTAGCCGGGCTTCTTCAGCAGGTCCGACTGCGGAATCGCCCAGTGCGTCACCGGCCAGGAGATCAGGCCGTTCAGGCGGTAGCGGCCCTGGTAGACCGTGTTGCCCATGGCGTTGCGGTCCACGGCGATGCTGACCGCCTGGCGGTAACGGGCGTCCTTGAACGGGCCGTGATCCACGGGCAGCAGACCGCCGATCGGACCCGTCACCGGGACGGAGATCAGCTGCATGCCCGCGTTCTCCTTGGCGACGCGGGCGCCGTTCGAGTAGTTGTTGTACTGGACGAAGTCGACCTGCTTGGCCTTGATCGCCGCCTCGATCGCATTGTCGTCGCCGGGGATCCAGGTGTTCTCGATCACATCGAGGAACGGCCTGCCCTTAGCGAAGCCGGAGTCCTTCAGGTGCCAGTCCGGGTTCTTCAGGTAGCGGACGATCTTCAGCGCCTGGAACTGGTCGAGAATGAACGGCCCGGAGCCGATCAGCTTGTCCGGCGAGTTCATCTCGTCCGACGCGGCGTCGACCAGCGTCTGGCTGATGATCGAGCTCGTCGGGCCGGCGACGATCGCGAGGAACGGGGCGGCCGGCGCCTTGGTCGTGAACTTGACGGTGGTGGCGTCGGGCGCTTCGATCTTGTCGACCATCGAGAGCAGGCTGTAGAGGTTGGGGTAGTTGCCGGCGCGCGGGCTCTTGGCGTTCATCTGCCGCTGGAAGCTGTAGACCACGTCGGCGGCCGTCACGGCCTTGCCGCCAAGCGCATTGTTGGGCGCCAGCGGCGTCTTCGTCTGCCACTTGGCGTTCGGGTTGAGCTTGAACGTATAGGTGAGTGGATCCGGTTGCTCGGGCATCGCGGTGGCGAGGTCCGGCGAGAGCGCCTCCGTCGACGGATCGTCGAAGACCAGCAGCTTGCTGAACAGCATCGACCAGATGCCCCACATCGGGCCGAAGCCCGACTGGTGCGGGTCGAGGTTGTCCGGCGGCAGCGCGTCGTAGCTGAACTGGCGCCAGGTGCCGCCCGTGGTCTTCGGCATGTCGAGCTTCTGCAACGTGCCGCTCGGCTTGCCGTAGGTGGTGTTCTGAATCGCGCCGCCCGCGGCGGCGGCCGGCGAGCCGGCAGGAGCGGCGGGGCGTGCGGTGCCCGCGGGCGCGGCGGTGCCCGCGGGCGCGGCCGTCGCCGCCGCGGTGGCAACAGACGATGCCGTCGCCGCGGCCTTCGTCGCCGTGGCCGCGGTTGTGGCGGCTGCGTTCTTTTTGTTGTTGTTCGACGAGCTGCAGCCGACCAGCACAATGCCGGCCGCGCCGGCGCCCACCATCGCCCCCCGCTGTACGAACGTCCGCCGGGCCAGGCGGCGGCCTGCTAGCCTCGTCCAGTAATTGCTATCGGCCATCTCCTCGCTTCCCTTCCCTTGATTCGCCCCAGCGCACTCTGGAGCGTGCCCATTCCAGCCGCGTTCGTGTGCGGCAGTGGGGCCCTCGATCAGCGCGCCCGCAGGCGGGGGTCGAGCACATCGCGCAGCGCGTCGCCCACGATGTTAAAACCGAGCACCGCAAGTGAGATCGCGGCGCCGGCGAAGATCGCTTCGCTAGGCGCCTGCTTGATCAACTGCGTGCCCTCATACGTCATGTAGCCCCAGGAGACGCCGACGGGGGCGACGCCGAGGAAGGAGAGCGCCGCTTCGGCGAGGATGCCGGCGCCCACGCCGATCGTGAAGATCACGATCACCGGCGCCCAGATATTGGGCAGGATGTGCGAGACGAGGATGCGACGGTCGGGTGCGCCGATCACCTGCGCCGCTTCAACGAAGGGCAGGGCGCGCACCTGCAAGACCGTGCTGCGGGCGATGCGTGAGATCTGCGGCGTGGCCACGATGCCGATGCCGGCCGTGATCAGGGCGATGCTGGGCTGGCCCACGGCCGTGAGCAAGAGCAGAAACAGCAGCGGCGGGAAGGCCTGCAGCGCATCCATCACCCGCTGGGTGACCGTGTCGAACGTGCCGCCGACGTAGGCGGAGAGACCGCCCAGCACGACGCCGAGGAAGGTGCCGATCAGCAACGAGCCCAGACCGACGCCGAGCGAGCGCCGCGCGCCGAGAATGACGCGGGTGAAGAGGTCACGCGAGCCGCCGTCAGTGCCGAACCAGTGCTTCGCTGATGGACCGGTGTTCGAGATCGCCTGCGCGGCCTGCGCGTGCGCCTTCGCGGTGCACTCAGGAGTCACGCAAGAAACATCGTCGGGATTCGTGTTGGCCGCCGGTGCTGCCGCTTGCGGCCTGACGGTGAAGCGCGTTTCGGCGCCATACGGCGCGACCCAGTGCCCGAACAGCGCGAGGAAACCGAGCACGACGATGAGCGCGAGGCCGAAGACGCCGAGCGGCTTGTGGGTGAAGAAGGTGCGCGCGGCTTTGAAGCGCTTCGGCGCCAGCCGCTCTTCCGGCTCCGCCAGGGCCTGAACCGCGCTCGTACTCCTCGCGGTGGCAGTCGTCGCGTTCAATGAGGTCTTCGCATTCGCCACGGTTTCGCCGTCCCCCATGTGCGCTGCGATCGGTTCGCGAACTCCGCTGCACTCACGAGTAGCGGATTCGAGGATCGAACCAGGCGTATGCCACATCAACGAGGATATTCGTCAGCACGATCACCACGGCGACGGAGATGACCGCGCCGAGCACCACGGGCAGATCGTTGAGCCGCAGCTCGGTCACCAGGTACAAGCCGATGCCCGGGATATTGAAAATCGACTCGAGTACGACGTTACCGCCGATCAGGCCGGCCGTCAGCAGACCGATGATCGTGATTACGGGGATCATTGCGTTCTTCAGCGTATGGCGCATCACAACCACCGATTGGCGCAGGCCCTTGGCCGTTGCCGTGCGCACGAAGTCCTGTCGGGTCACTTCCAGCATCTGTGAGCGCAGCAGGCGCATGATCGCCGCACTTGAGGCGAAGGCGCCGGCCAGTGCCGGCAAAAGCATGATCGATAAGTTGCGCAGCGGATCGTCGAATAACGAGCGATAGGCCGTCTGATTCAAACTTGGCGTCCAGTTGAAGGTCTTGATCGTGAAGAGCAACATCAGCGGGGCGAGGAAAAATGATGGAATGGCGAGCAGACCGATGGAGAAGATGCGTAAGACATAGTCAACCCACGAATCCTGCCGCACCGCGGCCAGCACGCCGATGGGAATGGCGATGATCGTCGCGAGAATGATCTGAATCAGGCCGAGCTCGATCGAGGGGCCGGCGCGATTGCCCAGCTCGGTGCGCACCGGATTGTACGGCGCCGTCAAAGACTTGCCGAGGTCGCCGACAAGGAGATGGCCGACGTAGCGCACGTACTGCACCACCAGCGGCTTATCTTCGCCGAGCTGAACCTGAATGGCGTGCTTGTTGCGTGCGCAGATCTCCTTGGAGAGCTGGCACGAGGCGGCAAGTTGCTCGGCGCGTGACGGCCGCACGTGGCTGACAAAAAACACCAGCGTTACGACCATCCAGATGACTGGAATGGCGAGCAACAGGCGCCGGATGATGTAGCGCTGCACGCCTGGTTACCTCGCTGACCCCGGGGACTGGCGGAAAAGTGAACGCGGGTCGGGTCCCGAAGGCCCGCTGTTCCACGCGCATTGCAGGGAGTATACGCACGATTTCCGCAACCGAGTCAACCCTGATCGCGGCTAAACGGCGGCGCGCCGGCCGCGCCGGCGTTGACTCCCGGCGCCAGCGAGTATAGCCGAGGGTTGCGTGCAATCAAAGCGCCGTGCTGGTGATCCGCGCGCTCGCGTAGGATGGACGGGACCCGCCATGCTGGTTCGGCGCCGGTGCAGCCCGCGGGAGGGGCGGTGTTCGGGACGTTACGCTGCGGTTGCTTCGCGCTACTGGTGTTCGCCGCGGTGCTGCTCGGCGCCGCGGCGCTCGTTCTCTGGCTGCTGACTCGCGACGTCGGCCCCTCCTTCAGCAACGGCGCATACACGGTGGAGGCGCCCGGCGGCGTACGCGTCGATCGCATCACGCCGCAGGCCGCGGCCAGCTTCGAGGCGAAGGTGCCGGCGCCGAACGGCACGCTCGACGTCGGCCGCATCGGCCCGGCCGACCTGCTGCGGCTGAAGCTGGGCGGCATCACCTTCTCCGAGGAGGAGGTGAACTCGGAGCTGGCCCGCCGCCTGGCCGCGCAGCCGGTGCACGGCGACGGCATCGACGTCGACCGGATCTTTCTGGAACTGCACGCGCAGAACAGCCGCGCATACCTGTATGCACGCGTCTACGGCGTGAAGATGACCTTCTCCGCCCGCATCGCCTTCAGTGTGCAGAACCGGCAGGCGCGCGCCACGCTCTCGGACATTCATGCCGGCAGGATGCCGATCGGCTTCGTGCTGCCGTCGCTGCTCGATTGGACCGGCAACACGGCCGCACTGGAGAACCGGCTGGCGCTGGCCCTGCCCTCGCAGGTGACCGCGGTGCAGACCAAAGAAGGCGAGCTGCACGTCGATATCGACCCGCTACGCCTCGGCCGCGCCCTGCCGGCCTCACTCGCTGGCCTTGCGGCGGCGCCGGCGCGGTTTGGGCGGCGGCTCGTCTCCCTGCGGCGCAGCAGCGTCGCCTGGGGGTGCGCTCGCGGCCGCTCCGCCGGCGCCGGCGGCCGCTTCGGCCGCCTGGGCAGCCGCGGGCGTCTCGCCTGACGCGGCAGGAGCTGCCGCCTCAGCCGATTCCGGCGCGGCGCCGTGCTCGCCGGCGGCGTCCGCGCCGGCGGCCGGCTCAGCGGCGGTATCCTCGCGTGGCGGCCCGCTGTAGGAGGGCGCGGCGAAGGCGCGCAGCAGCGCGGCGCGGAACTTTTCGCGCGTGGTCGGCAGCGTGGCCACCAGCCGCTTCTGGCCAGCGATGACGATGCTGATCCGCTCGTCGCCGCTGCCCGAGTTGGGCACGCCCAGCAGGTAGCGCGGCCCGACGCGCACCTCCACCGCGTACTCCGCCTCGGGCGGCGCCTCGCGCCGGCTCGCCCGCGGGTCGTCCAGCGCGTGCCAGAGCAGCGCGAGCGAGCGGGTGAGGCCGTAATTCAGCCGGGCGCTGTGCAGCCGCCCCGCGTCGTTCAGCAGTTCGCGCGCCAGCCGCGCAAGGTGCTCTTCGACGCCGAGCTCGGCGAGTTGCTGCTCCACGCCCTCGCGCACGCCGCGCACCAGCTCCAGCTGCGCCGCCATCGCTTCGCAGGTGGCCCGCCACTGCTCGTCCTGGCCGCGCAGCTCCTCGGCCAGCGCCGCCAGCTCGGCCCACTCGTCGCTTCCCGTCTGCTCCTCGGCCATGCCGCCTCCGTCTTCTATGCATAGATGCACATCTGCACGAGTTTCGGGTCGAGCCGACGCCGGAGGGGGCCGGGCCCGACGCCCGCGCGGCTTCGGCCCGCGCGAGCGGCAATCGCCTATTCAGTATAACGATCACGCTATCGACACTCTCCGGCCGGACCCGTATGATGGCGAGTCAGAATCCGCGGGCGGCGGGCAGCCCCGCCGGCGGCACAGGCGGCCGAATCCCGCGCGAGGAGCGCCGGCGGCCGCGCCGAACGGGAGAGCGAGCTCATGGCCAGGGTCTACCTGGAAAACGTCACCAAGCGCTTCGAAGGCGGCGTGATCGCGGTCAACGACCTTTCGCTGGAGATCCGCGATCAGGAGTTTCTGGTGCTCGTCGGGCCGTCCGGCTGCGGCAAGTCGACGGCGCTGCGCATGATCGCCGGCCTCGAACAGATCACCGACGGCAGCATCTACATCGGCGAGCGCCGCGTGAACGAGGTGCCGCCGCGCGACCGCGATATCGCTATGGTCTTCCAGAGCTACGCGCTCTATCCGCACATGAGCGTCTACGACAACATGGCTTTCGGCCTGAAGCTGCGCCATGTGCCCAGGCGCGATATCGAGTCGCGCGTACAGGAGGCGGCGCAGATCCTGAGCATCGAGGCGCTGCTCAAGCGCAAGCCGCGCCAGCTCTCCGGCGGCCAGCGCCAGCGCGTCGCGCTGGGCCGGGCGATCGTGCGCGAGCCGCAGGCCTTCCTCATGGATGAGCCGCTCTCCAACCTCGACGCCAAGCTGCGCGTGGAGACGCGCGCCCAGATCGTCAAGCTGCACCACCGCCTGCGCACGACGACGATCTACGTCACGCACGACCAGGTCGAGGCGATGACGATGGGCGATCGCATCGCCGTGATGCGCGACGGCATCTTGCAGCAGCTCGACACGCCGCAGGCGCTGTACGACCGGCCCGCCAATGTGTTTGTGGCCGGCTTCATCGGCAGCCCGACGATGAACATGCTGCCCATGGCCGTGCACGCCGAGGGCGGCGAGGTTGAGCTGGTGCGCGAGAGCGTGCGGCTGTCCGTGCCGGCGAGTTTGGCCGGCGGCATCGCGCACTACAACGGCCAGGACGTGATCGTGGGGTTGCGGCCGGAGGACGTCGGCGACCGGGCGGAGGCCGATTGGTCGGCCGGCACGCTGCCGGCGACGGTGGATGTGCTCGAGCCGCTGGGCAGCGAGGCGTTCCTCTACGGCACGGTGGGCGGCCAGACGGTGATCGCCCGCGTCAACCCGCGCGCCCAGTTCGGCATCGGCGACCATGTGCAGCTGCAGGCCAACCTGAACCACCTGCACGTCTTCGATCAGGAGAGCGGCGTAAACCTGCTCCACCCGGCGGCGGAGCTGGTGGGCGCACGGTAGGGAACAGGGAACAGAATGTGCAGGGGCGCATCGCGTGCGCCTTTCGCAGCGCCAGCCGCGACACCCAGCCCCGGTGGGGAACAGAAGATCGGCGCTAAGGAACGACACGGATCGTGCCGCTGAGGCGGGGGTTGACGGCGTCGTGCCAGTCGTGCAGACCGGCCGCCGTGACCGTCACCTGCGCCGAGGCGCCGGGGGCGATCTGACCCGCGTCGAACAAGTTGGCCTCGACCGAGACGGGATGGTGCGGCACCGTGTCGCTGTTCACGAAGGTCACGGCGCGGCCCGCCTGCACCGTCACCGTGTCCGGCGCCGCGCCCCCGGCCGACAGCACGATTTGGCCCGGCGTGCCCGGCCGGGCCACGACGGTTGTGGATGGCACGGCCGCCGCCGTGCGCGCGGCGGGCGCTCGCGTGGGCGATACGGTCGCGGTTGCGGCCGGATGATTGTTGCTCGCCTTGCAGGCGCCGAGCAGCAGGCAGGCGGCGGCCGTGGCGATCACGGCGCAGCACCGGCGCGTCGGGTCGGCCGGCATCAGAGCTCGCTCAGCGGCCGGCGCCCGGCGAAGCCGGTATCCGTGCCGTGCCAGAAGGCGATGTCCGCTTCACCGAGCCGGTAGCAGAGCAGCACTTCTTCGCCGTTGCGCAGATGGGGAAAGTCGATCAGCCCGGACTCCACATCTTTGACCTGCACGCCCAGCGCGTTGATCCGCTCGAGCGCCCGCCGGGCCAGCAGCAGCGGGTCGTCCGGCCGCGAGGCGCCGTGGCCGTTCGCGGACAAACGCGCCCCCGGCGTCACGACGCCGGCAGCAGCGCCGGCCTGGGCCTGCCGTGCCAGCGCCCGCCGCAGTTCTTCAAGCAGGCCGATCACTTCGGGCAACGCGGCCCGCGCCTCTTCGACCGTCCAGTAGCGCGGCATCGGTGCATCGCCTCGGCGGTTCAACCAGCGGCCGGCTCGCGGCTGCGGAAAAGCCGGTAGTCGATCATGGGAAAGACCTTGTCCAGCTCCCACAGCTCCTCGGCCAGCGTACACCCGGCCGGCCCCGGTTCGCCGCTGTCGGCGAACGCGGCCAACCGGTTGAAGCGGTCCACGTGGCTCTCGAAGCGCTCGATCGCGTACTCGCGCGCCTGGCCGGTGGTGACGAGGAATGGCCAGTCGCTCGACTCCAGCAGCAGCAGCTCGCGGGCACACTGGTTCAGCACGATCGCCAGGCCGCCCTCCGCGGCCGGATGTTGCTCCACCAGCCGCTCCATGCGGCGCTCGCCCGCGTGGATGATCGGCCACATCCATTCCGTGTCGGCGTTGAGCCAGGTGAAGTGATTGCCCGCCTGCCCCCACGAGCTTTCCGGCAGCGCCAGCACCTCTTCAGCAGGATGCGCGGCCACCCAGCCGCCCGCGGAACTGAGGGCGATGCCCGGCCGCCGGCTCAGCCGCTCCAGCACCTTGCCCAGCCACTCGATGCCCTCAAACCACCAGTGGCCAAACAGTTCCGTATCGTACGCCGCGGCGATGATGCCCGGCCCGCCGGCGCGCGCCCGGTAGCCGTTCAGCTCGTCCTCGACGAGCCCGGCGAAATGGTCGGCGTGCGAGTTGGTGCGATCGAAGGCCACAGCCGGATCCCAGCGATCCTTCTCACCCAGGTCGACGCCGGCGCCGGTCACGCGCCAGTAGTGCAGGCCGGAGACACCGTCGCGCTTGTGAAACTCGCGGTAGTCGAAGTCGCCGGGGTAGCCGTGCGAGGCGGACCAGACCTGCAAGCCGGTGCGGCTGTTGCGGCCCAGCACGGCTACGTCGGGCGTCTCGACCCAGTAGGGCAGGAAGGTCGTGCGGTCGCGCGGCGGCGGATAGTCGGGCAGCGGCACGACGTAGCGCCGCGGAATGCTGCCGTAGGGACCGACCGCGTCGCCCTGCGCCTTGCCGACGGGCGCGCCGCCTTCGAGTGTGTGCGTCTCCACGAAGAAGAGGTTGAGCCCGTTCTCGGCCATGAAGGTCTGCACGCCGGGCTTCACGTAGCGCTGGCCGCCCAGCTCGGCCATGAACGAGGGCCGGTAGGCGCACTCGGGCAGCCAGCAACTGCGCGGCTCGCGGCCGAAGTGGCGGCGGTACGATTGCGCTCCGACAGCGAACTGGGCGCTGATCGTCGAGTCCCGCTCCATCAGGGGCATGTAGCCATGCGTGGCGGCGCTGGTGGCGATCTCCAGCAGCCCCGCGTCTTGCAAGGCTTTGAAGCCGCTGAGCACGCTGCCGCCCAGCTCCTCATACAGCGCCAACAGCCGCTCGTACCGGCCGCGATACCAGCGCGCCGCGGCCAGCCGGCGATCGTCGCCCGCGTGTGCGAAGCGCTGCACGTCCTCGGCGGCGCGCGCGTGCTTCTCTTCCATGAAGTCGCGCAGGTTGGCGCGCACGGTGCCATCGGCGAGCTGCTCGGCCAGGATCGGCGTGATGCCGATCGTGAGGTTGAACGGCACGCCGCGCCCTTGCAGCCCGCGCAGCACGTCCAGCAGCGGCAGATACGTTTCCGAGGCCGCCTCGTGCAGCCACTCTTCGCCGTGCGGCCAGCGGCCGGCGCGGCGGCAGTAGGGCAGGTGGCTATGCAGAACGAAGGAGAAGGCGCCGATCGGTTCCTCGCCCATTGTTGCTTCCGTATTCAAGCTGGCCGCGTGTGCGGCCATGGCTAACCCAAGCTGGCCGCGGGCGCGGCCATGGTACGGCGGTCAGACGCCATGGATGGGCGAGGCACGGAACGAGCGCACCGTCTCACCGCTTTCCACCCATGGACCGAAGAAATCCTCTTCGCGGGCATTGGGCGGGATGATGCAGTTGCGGCCGATGCCGAGTCCGGCGGGCAGGCGAGCCCGCTTGCCGACAAGCGTGATTCCACTCCAGAGCAGGTCGGGCCGCGCCTTGTTCGGGGTGAAGTCATCGCCCGCGCCCACGCGGCAGCCCTCGGCCACGTGCACGCCCTTGTCGAGAATGGCGCGCTCGATCACGGCGCCGCGAGCGATGAAGCAGTCGTCGAACAGGATCGAGTCGCGCACCACGGCGCCGTCCTCGACGTAGACGCCGGGTGAAAGCACCGAGTGTTCCACCTGGCCGTTGATGATGTCGCCGGCGTTCAGCAGGCTGCGGGTGACGTAGGCGCGCGGCCCGATCTTGGCCGGCGGCAGCGTGGTGTGGCGGGTGTGCAGGGCCGTGTTGGGGTTGTAGAGGTCCAGCTCCGGCAGATCGACCAGCAGATCCATGTTCGCCTGCCAGTAGGCGTCGATCGTGCCCACGTCGCGCCAGTAGCCGTGCAGGCGGTAGCCGTAGACGCGGCAGTCATCGATCATCTCCGGCAGAATATCGCGGCCGAAGTCGTGCGTGGTGTTGCGCGCCGCGTCGGCCACCAGCCGCTCGATCAGCACGTCCTTTTTGAAAACGTAGATGCCGGTGCTGGCGGTGGTGGTGCGTGGCTCGGGCGGCTTCTCATCGAAGCCGATCACGCGGCCGTCACCGTCCATCGTGATCAGGCCGTAGCGGCTCGCCTCCTGCAGCGGCACGTCGTAGACCGGCACGGTCACGTCGGCGCCTTTGGCGTGGTGAAAGGCGATGAGCTGGTCGTAGGCCATGGTGTAGACATGGTCGGCGGAGAGGAGCAGCACCGTCTCGGCCTGCGATTCCTCCACGAAATAGAGGTTTTGATAAACGGCGTCCGCCGTGCCGCGATACCAGTCGGAACTCTCTCGTCCAAGGTAGGGCTGCATCAGGGCGATGCCGCTGCCTTCGCGGTCCATCCCCCAGGGCCGGCCGATGCCGATGTGGGCGTTGAGCGATCGCGGCCGGTACTGGGTGAGCACGCCCACCCGCCCGATGTCCGAATTCATGCAGTTGCTCAGCACGAAGTCGATGATCCGGTACTTGCCGGCGAAGATCACGGCCGGCTTGGCGCGCTCCTCCGAGAGAATACTGAGGCGGTCGCCCTGCCCGCCGGCCAGCACCAGCGCGAGCACATCTTTCACGCGTGGAGTCCTCCTGCTGCCTAGCGGCCGGCGCGGGTCAGCAGCCGCGCCGGCGAGCGGGCCGCCTCCACGTGGCCGGCGAGCGTGTTGAAGATCGCGAGGTAGTCGCGCAGGTAGCGCGTGATCAGGAAGTTCTCGCGCACGTGCTCGCGGCCTTCCGCGCCCAAATGATCGGCCACGTCGGGGTGCTGCAACAGGTAGCCAGTGCGATTGACGCATTCAGCGGTGGTGTTCACCAGGTAGCCCGTGCGGCCGTAGAGGATCTGCAGCGGGATGCCGCCGACGTTGCCGGCGACGACGGGACGGCCCTTCCACAGCGCCTCAGAGACCACCAGGCCGAAACCCTCGCGCACCGACTTCTGGATCACGACCTTCGCCAGCGACTGAAAGGCGTTCACCTCGACGTTGCCGACGCCGTTGAGGTTGGAAAGGATGTGGATGTCGTAGTCTTCGCCGGCGCGGCGCACGGTGCGCTCGTACCAGGCCCAGCCTTCGGGGTCGTCCGCGGCCATGCTGGCGACCAGCACGAGCTGCAGGTCGGGCCGGTCCTGTTTCAGCGCCCGGTAGACATCGATCACGCCCAGCGGGTCTTTCCAGGGGTCGAAGCGGGAGATCTGCGAAATCAGCGGCCGGTCGGGGTCCACGCCGTAGCGCTGGAGGATGTCGCGCCCCACATTCTCCGGCAGCGGCACATTCTTGGGGCTGAGTGGGTCGATCGCGGGCGGAATGGTGAACAGCAGGGGCTTTTCGAGATCATCCTTGACGTACTCGGCCATGGTGAAGATCGCGGCGTCGTACGGCTCAAGATACGGGTGCAGCAGATCCCAGACATCGACCTGGCTGTCGGTCAGGTCGATGTGACAGCGCCACACCCATTTGCCCGCCGGCCGGTGGCCGAGGCGCGCGGCCGCCATCGCCAGGATGCCCGCCGGCTGCGGGTCGTGGATCACGACGAAGTCGTAGTCCTCGTCGAACATGTCGGCGTTCTGCTGGTTGTAGCGCGTCCAGATCTCGCGCATCTGCGGCGTCCACTCCAGCAGCATGCCTTGCAGACTGTTGTGCATCGCCTTGGTGACGTTGAAGAACTCGTCGGAGCCGCGGATCACCTGCCAGTCGGCTTCGAGGCCCAGGTCGGTCATCAGCGGCACGAGCGTGGCCAGGATCTCGGCCACGCCGCCGCCGAAGGCCGTGGCGTTCACATGCAGCACGCGCGCCCCGCGCAGGCGCCCGGCGAGCTCGAGGATCTCTTCGATGCGCGCGTCGCCGATGATCGGCCGGTACGCTTCGATGCTCTTGGGGGTCGTCGGCACAGATCCAAACATTGCCCGCTTTCCACCCGCGCCGCCCGGCCCGTGAACGGCGGCATTCTTGCGATGCTGCGATCGCCGGCGTTCGCTCAGGCGCTGACCCCCACGGACACGACGCGCCGCAGCAGTTGCAGCGTGTCTGCGAGGTAGCGTGTGATCAAGAAGTGGTTGGCCACGTGGCGGCGGCCGTTTTCGCCCATCCGCTCGCGCAGCGCCGCGTCCGCAAGCAGATCGGCGATGCGGTCGCTGCTCACCGTGGTGGTCGGCACCAGGAAACCGGTGACACCGTCCACCACCTGCGCCGTGGTGCCGACCGTACGCCCGGCCACCACCGGCCGGCGCTGCCACATCGCTTCGGAGAGCCACAGCGCGAAGCCGCGGCGCAACGATTTTTGCACGACGATACTGGCGGCGTGACGGCAGGCGTTGATCTCGGCGTTGCCAATTTCGGCCGCGAGCGAGGGCAGGATGCAGGACGGCCGCTCGTTGGCCAGCCGGGCCACGGCGTTGAAGTACCCGCGCGTCTCCTGGTCGTCGCGCAGCGAGGTCGGGATAATCGCGAGCTGCAGATCGGGGAAGCGGTGCAGCAGCTCGTCGTAGACCTCGATCAGGCCGAGTGCGTCCGCGCCTACATCGAACGGCGCAATCTGCGCGATCAGCGGGCGGCGCGCATCGATGCCCAGCTTGCCGGCCAGCAGTTCCACCGTTTCGGCGTCAAGCGGCACGTTGCGCGGGCCGAGCGGGTCGATGCCGGGCGCGATCACCTGCACCAGCCGCGCCTGCCAGCCGGGCGGGGAGAATGACGGGTCTTCGAGCATCGTCGCGTCGAACCCCGCGGCGGAGGGGGAAAGGTCGCTCCAGGCGTCGGCCGCGGAGGCGGAGAGATCGGTGTGGCAGTTCCAGATCCAGCGGGCGCCGCTCGCCTGCGACTGTCCCTCGTCGATCATGCCGATCAGCTGCGGATCGTGCACGATTACCGTGTCCCAGCCGCCGCTCAGCGAACGACCGGCATCGGCCACGGCGCGTAGCCAGGCGCGGCGGGTTTCGGCGGTCCAGGTGTCGCCGGCGCCGTTCAGACCCTCGTACAGGGCGACCAGTGCCCCCTGCGATTCGTGGTCGGTCTGCACCACCTGCCAGGCCGCGTCGATGCCCAGGTCGCGCAGCAGCGGCACCGAGGAGGTGAGCAGATCCGTCGTCCACGAGCCGAACGAACGCAGCGACAGGGCGAGCAAGTGCAGGCCGCGCAACGGCTCGGCCAGCCGGCGCAGTTCGGCCACGCGCTCCGGGCCGATCAGCGCTTCGTACTCTTCCAGCCGGCGGGGCGAGAGGGCGACGGTACCCAGCATCGGCAGCTCCGCGGCAGGGTGGCGGTCAGGCGCCGGAGAATGCTCCAACGCCGGATGGGAGCGCGGGTGAGCGGGGTCGTTTGCGAGCGGCGGACGGGCCGCGAGCGGCGCGGGTACGAAAACTCCGCGCGCCGGGCACGGCGATCGTATCGACGCCGTTCTGGCGCTGTCAATCACGCCGCGTTAGCCTTGAGAGGTCGCGACGAACACGCGTTCGTTGCCTGAGCATGGATCGGGAGCGGTGTTCCATGAAGATTGGCGCTCATGTCTCGACGGCCGACGCCCTCTCGCGCTGCGTTGATCGCTGCTGCGAGATCGGCGCCGAGGCGGTCCAGATCTTCGCCTCGGCGCCGCAGAGCTGGCGGCCCCTCGCGCACGGCGAAGAGGCGATCGCCCAGCTCAAGAGCCACGCCGTCGAGGCGGAGGTTGCGCCGATCTTCGTGCACGGCATCTACCTCATCAATCTTGCGGCGGAGAGCGCGGAGCACGTCGAGAAGTCGGTCACATCGCTCGCCGCGGCGCTGCAGTTCTGCGAAGGCGCCGGCGCCCTGGGCACGATCTTCCACGTGGGCAGCCATAAGGGCGCCGGTTTCGACACAGTGCGGCCGCGCATCGTCGCGGCGATGCAGGAGGCGCTGACACGGGCGCCCGGCGAGAGCTGGCTGATCATCGAGAACAGCGCCGGCGCCGGCAACACGATTGCGGCGAAGTTCGCGGAGATCGGCGAGCTGATCCGGGAGACCGGCAGCGATCGCGTAAAAGTCTGCATCGACACTTGCCACGCCTTCGCCTCCGGCTACGACATCGCCGAGCCGGCGGGCATCGAGGCGGCGATGGCGGAGTTCGACCGCGAGATCGGCCTTCACCGGCTCGTCGCCGTGCACGCCAACGACTCGAAGGGGCCGCTGCTGAGCGGCAAGGATCGGCACGAGAACATCGGCGAAGGCTACATCGGCATCGGCGGCTTCCGCACGGTGATGAGCCACCCGGCCTTCCGCGACGTCCCCTTCCTGCTCGAGGTGCCCGGCTTCACGGGCAAGGGCCCCGACCGCGAAAACGTCGAGATCCTCAAGCGCCTGCGCGACGAGGTGTTCGGCTGAGGCGAAGACCGCCGCTCAGCGCCCGCCGCAACCAGCCACCCTGCAGACGTTCCTCTGCGGCGCCTTGCCGGCAAGGAGAGTTGACCGTGACGACATCGACCAACGAGCTGATCGCCGGCATGCCCTTCGCGCAGTTGCTGGGCATCGAGATCGTGAGTGCGGCGCCGGAGCGCGTGCTGGCGCGCATGTCGGTGCGCGCGGACCTGTGCACCTCGCCGGCGATCTGTCACGGCGGCGCCTTGATGGCCTTCGCCGACTCGCTGGGCGCGGTTGCCACCTCGCAGAACCTGCGCGCCGGCCAGGGCACGACGACGATCGAGTCGAAGACCAACTTCTTCGCGCCTGCGCCGCTGGGCAGCGTCGTGCATGGCGAGTGCACGCCGCTGCACCGCGGCCGCCGCACGATGGTCTGGCAAACGCGCCTCACCAACGCTGAGGGGCGCCTGCTGGCGCTGGTCACGCAGACACAGATGGTGCTGGAGGCGGCCGGGGGATGAGGCCGCTTGTGGCCCCCATCCCCTGCCCCTTCCCCCAATTCTAGGGGAAGGGGAGATCTATGATCGGGGCATTGGGGCTGAAGACGGAGCTTCTGCGTCTCCCCTCTCCCAGGATTGGGAGAGGGGTACGTGAGATGAGGTGAGAGCCGATGGCCGTGGGGTGGGACCAAATCCTCAGCCCAGCACCCGCTCCAGCTCTTTCGGATCGCCGCCGATGACGAGGCGATCGCCGGTCAGCACAATCGGGCGGCGGATCAGGCGCGGCTCATGCGTCATGAGATCGAGCAACTGCGCGTCGTTCGCCGTGGCCGGGTCGAGGCCGAGCGGGCGGGCGCTGGGGCTCTTCCAGGAGAAGATCGCCTTCATGCCGCCGGCAAGCCGTGCCAGCGCGGCGATCTCCTCGCGCGAAAGCGGCTTGCGGAAGATCTCGCGCGGGTTGTAAGCGACGCCGTGCAGATCGAGCCAGCCACGGGCTCGGTTGCAGGTCGTTCAGCCGCGTTTTTCGTAGAGCGTGATCGTACGTTCGGCCATCGGCACCTCCTCACGCCATTTGTCGGGTCAGTCGCCGGAGCGCGCCAGCACACGCGGCGGCGGCGCCAGGTCGGGAAACGTATCGCGCGCCGATTCGGGCAGGATGAAGCGGTACATGTTGTGCAGCGTCTCCACGAAGGCGTGCACGGTGCGCGCGTGCTTGCGGTTGCGGCGGAAGATCAACGCGATCTGGCGCTTGAAGCGCGGCACGCCGATGATCTCGACCTCGGCCAGGATGCCCAGCTTCAGCTCGCGCTCGACGGAAACGCGCGGCAGGATGGCGATGCCCAGCCCCTCCTCGACCATCTTCTTGGTCGCCTCCATGCTGTCGAGCTGCATGGCGTGGATCGGCACCAGGTTCGCCTCGCGGAAGATGCCGTGGATCAGGCCGTAGTAGCTCGAGCCCTTGTCGAAGAAGATCAGCGGCTGGCGGCTGACCTCTTCAATGCGCGCCGTGCGCGTCTGCGCGAAGGGGTGGTTGTGCTCGGTGACGAGGATCACCTCGTCGTCGTACAGGTGGATCGTTTGAATCTCCGGGTGCACGAGGGCGCGGACGAGGCCGACCTGCACCTCGTCGTTGAGCAGCAGCTCGAGCACGTCGTCGGAGCGGCCGGTACGGATCGAGACATCCACGCGCGGATAGTGGCCGCGGAAGGACTTGAGGATGCGCGGCAGCACGTAGGTGCTGATCGTCAGCGCCGAGCCGATTCGCAGATTGCCCGCCTCGGCGTTGCGCAGCGCTTCGAGCGCGTCCTTGCCTTCCTGCACCGAGGCCAGCGCCTTCTCGGCGTACGCCAAAAATGTCTGGCCCGCGTCCGTCATGCGCACGCTGCGGCCGGTGCGCTCGAACAGCTCCTCGCCCAGCTCGCGTTCGAGCGTCTGGATACGCGCCGTCACAGACGGCTGCGTGAGATAGAGCGTCTCGGCGGCGCGGCTGAAGCTGCGGTGCGCGGCCACCTGCACGAACGCCTCGATCTGCGCCAATTCCACGCCGCGCCCCCGCTCATGCCGCTTATATCTATGATGCGTAACTGTAGCATGGGGCGGTGTCTATGGGAACGGCGGTCGTGCGTTATGTGTTGGCCGCGCTCCAGGCGCGGTTCTTCTCGATGTAGTCACGCCACTGCTTGGGCACGTCGTCTTCGTGGTAGATCGCCGTCACCGGGCAGGCGGCCTCGCAGGCGGCGCAGTCGATGCACTCGTTGGGATTGATGTAGAGCTGGTCCTCGCCCTCGTAGATACAGTTCACGGGGCAGACATCGACGCAGGACTTGTCTTTCACGCCGATGCACGGCTCGGCAATGATGTACGGCATGACGGAGTTCCACTCCCTGGCTGCAGCGATTGATGGGCCGGCGGCGCCGCTCAGGGCGCCGACTCACTCCGGCGGCGGCAGCACGCCCGGCTTGCGCACCTCGACATCGCCCTGTACGCGGGCCTGGCAGGCGAGGCGCACGGGCGTGTTCAGCACGGCGCGGCCACGCCCTTCGGCCAGACTATACGACTCAAAGCGGCTCATAGAAGAGAGTTGGTCGCCCCCGGCCAGCACCGAACAGGCGCAGGTCGTGCACTCGCCCTTGCCGCCGCAGGTGGTGGGCCAGTAGTAGCCGCGGGCGTTGGCGCCCGCCATGATCGTCTCGCCCTCGGCAACGTCGATCACATGGCCGGCCGGCTGCACGGTCACGCGGGGCATACGGCCTCCCATGCCCGCTCGATCGTGCCCTCCGCGATCAGGCGGCCGTCTGCGTCGGCCGTAGCCGTGACGTGCCACTGCTCTCGATCGCCCGGCATTCCCGGACTACGTTGTGCACGCAAGTGAATGTACTCGCCTTGCTTTAGCCCTGCTCGATGGTTAATGTCCGCCGCAATGCTTAGCCAGCGCCCGTCGTGACGTTCCAGCCGCTGCTCGGACTTCGCGATACATCGCTCCATCAATGCGACCAGCGCCGGCGTGGTGATCACGGCGCGATCGGGCGGCAGGTGCGTGGTCGTGTGCGCCGCAACCACGATCGTGTGCAAGTTGGAGACGGTTCGCACCACGTCGGACAACGCGGTCTCCCGCTGCGTGCTGCGAGGAGACGAGCACCCTCGTGCAACCATCGTAGCGCACGGGCCCGCGATCAGCGGCGCTCAGAGTAGGGGCTCCAGCGCAGCGTTTCGTCGTGGGCGTGCGTGCGCAGGAAGTCCAGGGCTTCGGCTACCACCGTCTCGCGGTCGATCGAGGATGGCGAAGCTGAGCCGCGGCCATCGTCGAACCAGAGGCGCGACCGCGGCTGCCAGACCGGATCGGCGCGCCAGCGGCCGTCCCTGCGCTCGAACATGTTCAAGCGCGTGGCGAGGCCGCTCAGATTGATGCGTGGCCGCGGCCGCCACGAGCGCAGCTGCACCCAGCTTTCGTAGCGGTATTCGAGCGTGTAGGTGTTCTCCGAGCGCACGGTGAGCAGCCGCGAGCGGCCCGCCGAAACCGTCAGTCCGATCAGCGGGTGCAGGCGCAGCGGCGTGTCGAGCACGACGAGATCGAGCTCGGGCACGCTCTCGATCTGCACGGCGCCGGAGTTGAAGAGGCTGTCCGCCTGCAGGACGTCCGAGTACTCGCCGATCCAGAGCAGATCGAAATCGCGGATGTTTTCAAGCATGGCGGGCATCTGCGGCAGCAGCGCCTCGAACAGGGCGGCGCCGCGGCCGGCGTCGTCACGACCGGCCAGTGTGGCGGCGAGCGGTGACTCTGCCGGGTCGCGGAAGGCATTCACCGCGCAGACGAAGCCGGTTGCATCGAGATCGTGGGCGATGCCGAACTCGGCCCCCTGCGCCAGGCCGGCGATCTGCTCCGCGCGGCGCAGCGCCTCCTCCGGATGCAGGAGTGCCCAGATGGCTAGCAGGGCGCCGGCATCGAACGCCGGGCACGTGACGGCTGCAGCGCGGGCGATCAAGGCGCACGCCTGCGGGTCGCGCAGGGCGCGGAGCACGGTTTCGGCGGCGGTGTCGTCGATCAGGCGGGGCGGTGTGGCCGAGCCGGGGTGATTGCTGATGGCGAGCAGGGTGTGCGCGGAGGGAGAAGCGTTGACGGCGATGTGGGGCGTCGCCTCGAGTTCAGGTTCCGGCGGCAGGAAGCGGGAGGGCATTCTGCGCCTCAGGCGGGCCGCGGCCGGCCGGCAAGGGCCATAAACTCGTCTTCCCACTGCAAGACGATGAACAACAGGCGGGCGTTGATCGCATCGGGCACGCCGCGCACGCCCTGCTCCTGCAGCCGCTGCTCCAGCTCGGCGGCCAACTCCGGGCTGGCGGCGCGCGGCGGGCCGGCCTGGCGCTCCGTCTCCATGATCAGCGAGACGAGGCCGGGATCGACGAAGACGTTCTCTTCTTCAAGCTGCGCGGCGACCCATTCCGCGCACTCGTCCAACAGGCTCTGGCTCTCGGTCTCCATCCGGCTCCGGCTCGGCCTCGTTCTTGGACTTTTTGTCTCCGTGCGGCCAGGGCAGGCGCAGAGCGCGGACAACTTCCGCGGCGTCTACTGCCGTTTGCGCCATCCTAGCATGCCGGCGGGTGCGCGGTGGCAAACGACGTCGCAGCCCTCCTGCACCGCGCGGGCAACCCCGGCTTGCGCGGACCAACCCGTCCCTGCACCCTTCACCCTGTACCCGCTACCCTTCGCCGAGGCCCGCTGATGGACGAACGCTCTGGCCTGCTCGCCCTCGCCGAACGCCAGCTCGCGGCGAACCGTCAGCGCGGCGTCGGCGCGGCCAGCGGCCTGCCCTACGACTTCGTCTGCCCCTCTCGCAGCCACTATCCCTTCCAGTGGTTCTGGGACTCCTGCTTCCACGCCATCGCCCTGACACACATCGACGTGCGCCTGGCCGAGCAGGAGCTGCGCTGCCTGCTGCAGGGCCAGCGCGCCGACGGCTTCATGCCGCACATGCTCTTCTGGGACCAGGCCAGCTACCGCGCGATGGCCGAGTCGTACAACCTGCCGAAGCTCGGTGGCTGGACCAGCGACATTACACAGACGCCAATGCTGGCCGCGGCGCTGCGGCGCGTCTACGAAGCGGGCCGCTCGCGCACATTCCTTGAACAAACGCTGCCCGCCGCCGTGCGCTGTTACGACTGGCTGCGCCGCAACCGTGACCCGGACGGAGACGGCCTGCTCAGCATCCTGCAGCCCGACGAATCCGGCCTCGACGCCTCGCCGAAGTACGACCGGGTCCTCGGGCTGACGGAGCCGACCGAGGCCGGCCTGCGCGCGGCGATGCAGGGGCTGTTCGACCGCTACGCGCCGCTGCGCAGCGACAACGCGGCCATGTTGGCGCTCGACGCCTTCAACGTCGAGGACGTGCTGGTGAACACGGTCTACGCCGACAACCTGCGCGACCTCGCGGCCCTGCTGCGCGAGGCCGGCGACGCCGTGGCCGCCCACCGGTACGAGGACGAGGCGGCGCGCACGCTGGCGGCCCTGCTGTCAAAGTGCTGGGACGAGGGGGCCGGAGCCTTCTGGGACCTGGCCGGCGCCGCGGAGGAGCCGCAGCGCGTGCTGACGATTACCTCGCTTTTCCCGCTGCTGCTGGGCGACCTGCCGGCCGAGATCGCTGCAAAGCTCGTCAAGCACGTGACCGACGAGGGCAAGTTCTGGGCGCGCGTTCCGGTGCGCTCGGTCGCGGCCCGCGAGCCGTCCTACGATCCGGGCGAGGGCATCATCTGGCGCGGGCCGGTCTGGCTCAACACGAACTGGTTCTTGATTCGCGGCCTGCGCCGCCACGGCTACGATGCCGAGGCCGAGACGATCGCCGCCGCCAGCCGCGAGCTGGTGCTGCGCCACGGCTTCCGCGAGTACTACAACCCGGAGACCGGCGCACCCGGCGGCGCCGTGGGCTTCGGCTGGTCCACGCTGGTGATCGACATGTGAGCTGGCGCAAGCACCATCGGCGACTCGGCGGCCGCGGAGACGGCGCCCCGCCGGCGCTCAGATCACGCCGCGCTCGTGCAGGCCGCGCAGGTCCGCCTCGTTCAGTCCCAGCAGCTCACCGTAGACGGCGGCGTTGTACTCGCCCAGTTCCGGGCCGGGCCAGCGCACGGCGCCGGGTGTCTCGGAGAACTTGGGCACGATGCCGGGCATCTTCACGGGGCCGATCTGCGGGTGATCAACGCTGATGATGTCGCCGCGGGCGTTGATGTGCGGGTCGGCGACGATCTGGGCGGCGTTCATGATCGGGCCGGCGGGCACGTCGGCGGCGTCCAGCGCTCCGAAGGCATCCTCGAAGTCGCGGGCGGCGATCCAGTCACGGATGATCGCTTCCAATTCGTCGGCGTTGGCGGCGCGGGCGCGCTGCGTGGCGAAACGCTCGTCCGTCGCCAGCTCGGGACGTCCGATCGCCTCGGCCATGCGCGCCCAGACGCGGTCGCCGCCCGCGGCGATCTGCAGCCAGCGGCCGTCGCGCGTCAGAAAGTTGCCGGCGGGCGCAAAGCCGGGGTTGCGGTTGCCGATGCGCTCGCGCACCACGCCGAGCCGGTCGTAGGCCGGGATCAGGTCTTCGGAGATGCGCAGGATCGGCTCGAACAGCGCCAGGTCCACGTCCTGGCCGGCGCCGCCGTGCACGTCGCGGTGATAGAGCGCCATCAGCGTGGAGAGGGCGCCGAACATCGCCGTCGTGAAGTCGGCCATGGCAAAGGCCGGGCGCACGGGCGGGCCGTCGGGATAGCCGCTGACGTACATCAAGCCGCTGTAGCCGAGGGCGATGCGATCATAGCCGGCGCGGTGGCTGTACGGTCCCGTCTGGCCGAAGCCGGAGACGCGGATCACGATCAGCCGCGGGTTGACCTGGCGCAGCCGCTCCGGGCCGAGGCCGCGCCGCTCCAGCGTGCCGGGCGTGAAGTTCTCGATCAACGCATCGGAGACGCGCACGAGTTCGAAGAAGAGTGCCTGGCCCTCCGGTTCGCGCAGGTTGAGCGTGACCGAGCGCTTGTTGCGCCCCGTCGTGGCCCAGGCGAGCGAGACACCGTCCACGCGCTGGCCGCCGGAAGTGCGCAGCGAGTCGCCCGTGCCCGGCTGCTCGACCTTGATCACGTCGGCGCCGAAGTCGGCCAGCAGACTGGCGCCGAACGGCCCGGCGATCAGCGTGCCGATGTCGAGCACGCGCAGCCCCGCGAGCGGTCCCGTGCCGGTCATTGTCCCAACCTCCGCGCTGATCGCGCCGCAGTTCATCCTACGCCGCCCGCCCCGCCGCGGCCACGCCGGCCCCGTGTATAGTGGGGCGTGCGAGGCCGATCGGGCAGGAGGACGCACATGACCACGCCGGCAGCGCGAGCCCAGGATCTGCAGCTTGGCCAGAGCGCGCCGCCGCTCGTGAAAGTGGCGCGCAACTTCGCCTCCGCCTCCGAGAACAAGATCCACGACGACGAAGAAGCGCGGCGCTACGGCCTCAAGGGCGGCCTCGTCGGCGGCGTCTCGCTCTACGCCTACGCCAGCGAGCTGATCGTCGCGCTGCTGGGGCCAGGCTGGCTGCAGAGCGGCCGCGCCTCGGTGCGCTTCGTCAAGCCGGTCTACGACGGCGAGACGGTGAGCATCGTCGCCACGCGCGGCTCGCCGGCCAGCAGTGACGGACTGCGGCTCGAATACGCCATCTTCGGACCCGAGGGCCAGACCTGCGTGCTGGGCGACGCCGCGATCGGCGGGAGCATGGCGCCCGCGGCCGAGTGGAACTATGCGCCCTGGCCGGGCCGCGCCTCGCTGCACGGCGCGCGGCCGGCGCTCACGGCGTCGTCGGTGCCGCTGGGCGTGGCCCTCGATCCGCATACGGTCGTCTTCGACCCCGAGACGGTGCAGCAGTACGCCGACGACCACGAAGACGCCGGCCCGTGGTATCGCGGCGGCTCGGTCTTTGGCCTGCCGATCGTGCCGCCGGGGCTGATCGCCGGCCAGGTGGCGCGGCTGCTGCGCGAGAACTTCGAATACGGCCCCAGCGTTCATACCGGCAGCGAGATTCAGCACCTGGCCGTGCCGCTGGCGGGCGGCGCCTACACCGTTGATGCCGCGATCGTGGACCGGTTCGAGAAGCGCGGCAGCGACTACCTGGTCGCCGACGTGCTGGTGCGCGACCACCGGCAGCAGCCGGTGACACGCATCGGCCACAGCTCGATCTTCCGCTTCGCGCCCCGCGGCTGAGCGGCGGCGCAGCTTCGCAGGAGGCTTCAGGCATGTCGGGCGAAACCGTGCAGATCGGCAAGGTCAGTGTGCAGGCGATCCAGGACATCGCCACGCCGGCGCGGCCGAGCATCATGTTCCCGATGTCCACGCCGGAGAAGCTGGAGCCGTTCCAGCACTTCATCAACGAGCGCGGCCACTTCACCATCAATATCGGCGCCTTCGCCGTGCGCTCGGCCGGGCGGCTGATCCTGGTGGACACGGGCATCGGCAACAAGAACCGCGAGCAGTTCCGCAACGGCATCCTGCCCGACAACCTGCGCGCCGCCGGCATCGCCCCCGACGAGATCGACACGGTGCTGATCACGCACCTGCACATCGACCACGTCGGCTGGAACACGGTCGAACACGAGGGCACGTTCGTACCGTTCTTCCCGAAGGCGCGGTACGTGATCCAGCGGCGCGAGTGGGAGTACTGGACGCAGCCGGAGATTGCCGCGGCGAACGCCTGCATCGGCGACAGCGTGCTGCCGCTCAAGGACACCGGCCAGGTGGACCTGATCGAGGACGTGACCGCGATCACGGCGGAGATCACGACGGTTCCCACGCCGGGCCACACGCCGGCGCACCAGAGCATCGCCATCCACTCCGGCGGCGAGAAGGCGCTGATCACCGGCGACGTGGCGCATCACCCGGTGCAGCTCACCGAGTGGGAGTGGGGGCTGGCCGTGGACGTGGACCCGGCGCTGGCGCGCGATACGCGCAAGGCGCTGATCGAGCGTGTGGACCGTGAGGGCGAGCTGGTGGTCGGCACGCATTTCCCCTTCCCCGGCTTCGGCCGCCTGGTGCGCCTGTACGGTCGCCGCTACTGGCAGGCGCTGGCCCCGGCCACAGCGTAGCTTCCTCGCGGCCCCTGGAAGTCGGTCATGGTTCGCTCGGCGGCGGAACCGCCGAGCCGCGCCGATCGCAACCCTTCTGAAGCGAAACCGCCGTATAGCGGTGGAATCTTCGCTGCTCCCGCGCTCGTACTACAGCGAGCGCAGGAGACGAGATGCACGCGGCCCGAAGCCCTCCATCGCCCGTTTCACGCCGTTCACTCCGCGTGAACCGAACGGAGCATGGTTCATGGGCTTGAAAACGGTTACTCCACGACGGGTCGGACTCTTCGCCCTGCCGCTGCTGGCGGCGACGTTCGCGATCGCGCTCGGCTTCACCCTCTCGGCGCCGCACCAGGCGCATGCGGACGGCCATGACGGCGCCCAGACGGGCACCACACTGGGCTGGCTCGACGGCCAGACGGTGCAATTCTTCTACAGCAAGCCGTTTTTCTGCGCACAACCGCCGAGCAGCGGCGCACCCTCCGGCTGTGAGGTCGGCGCCGACGGCACGGTCGATCCACGCCCCGGCCCGATCCCGGTGCTCTACGTGATGACCCCGCTCGGCTTCCGCCCGGCCGACTCAACGCTGCATTGCCCGGTGGTCGGCAGCTGTATCAACCACCCGAGCACGATCGACGCATCGCGCCTGTTCGGCGCTGCGGCGGCCGACATTCCCCTGCCGGCGCACAGCCACATCGTCGACCAGAAGCATGGCGGCTGGTGGGAACTGAAGGTAATCGGCGTCAGCGATCCGGCCGTCTGGGACCAGATCGTGGCCGGGAAGAGTCTGGCCACGGTGCGGCAGCTGCAGATGGCCGGCCACGGCATCACGGGCGATATCGACACCAACACCTATCTCTTCTTCAGCGTGAACCAGGCGCAGGGGCAGTAACCACGGTTGCACGGCGTGCAGCGGACGGCCGCAATGGCTGCCGGCGCACGCCGTGCGCTCTCCCCGCCTTATGAGGGAAACGGCGGGAAATGGAGGGCGGTGATGGCCATCGATGCGGCGAACAGCGTTCGTCGCCGGTCAGTAGCGCGTTCGGCCCGGCTGCGGCGTCTACCGATTGCCGCGATGGCGATCGGCGGCGGTCTGCTCGTGAGCCTCGGCGCGTTCCTGCCCTGGCTGTCGCTCTTCGCGGGGCTGCGCACGCTCGCCGGAACCAGCGGGCCGAATGGTTGGCTGCTCGTGGCCGGCGGCACGGTGAGTGTGGTGGCAGGAGCGTGGTTTCTGGTTCGCGGCGGCGGCGCAGCGCGCTGGACGATCGGCCTGCTCGGGCTGGCGCTGCTGGGCTTCTGCGGCTGGCTGCTGCTCCAGTTGCTCGACATCTACCGCCGGCTGAGCGCGGACGCCTTCGTGTTCAGCCAAATCCGACCGGGCCTGTTTGTGGCGACCGGCGGCGCCGTGATCATCGCCGCCTCGCTCCTGGCCGGCGAGCCGTCGGCGCCGCGCGCGCACGACGGCGCCGGCACCACGAAGCCATTTGCGCTCGCGCCGGTGCTGGCGGGGCTGTCGGCCGGCGCGGGCGTCATTCACTTCGCCGTGATCGGCTCCCACGCGCACGAGTCGATCGTGCTTGCCATCGCCTTCTTCGCCGCAGGCCTCGCACAACTGCTCTGGGCATGGCTCTTCCTCGTCGCCTTCGGGCGCTGGATCGCACTCAGCGGCGCGGCGCTCAGTGCGCTGTATGTTGCCGTGTGGGCCGTCTCGCGCACGGCCGGCCTGCCGCTCGGAGATTCGCCCTGGCGGGCCGAGCCGGTGGGTGTCGCGGACCTGATCACGGTGACATTTGAAACGCTGACCGTACTCGGCGCGCTCACGGTCTGGCGCTGGCCGCAGCGCCGGCTTCGGCTCGCGCGACCCGCAGCCGGCGTCGTTTGCGTGTTGGTCGGCGCCGCGATCGCCGCCCCGACGTTCCTCGCTGCACTTGACGGCAGCGGCGCCGCGCATCTGCTGCGCCGCTGAACTCCGTTCAGCGCCGGCGAAGGCATGCCTGCCGGTCCGCCGGGAGCGGTTCTGCGCCGCCGATGCAGCGCAGCCGCCGCTGCCGAACCGCGTCTTGACCGCCTTCCCGCCAGCCGTGATGATCGGCGTGCGCATTCGCGCCGGGGGCGGCCATGTCGGGCGCACGCGCGCCGTTTCGGCAACGCTTGCACGAGGCGCTCGCCTCCGAGACGCTGCCTGTCGCCCTCGACCGCGCGCTGGGCATGTTTCGCCAGCGCCGCGCCGCCGCCTTCCGCGAGGCCGATTGGCAGACGCTGCGCGATAACGCCACGCGCGTGCGAAGGGATTCAGTCGACCGCCTGCCCGAGCTGGTGGAGCAGTTCACCGCCGAGGCGGAGCGCGCCGGCGCCGTCGTGCATCTCGCCGGAGACGCGGCCGAGGCGCGGCGCATCGTCGGCGAGATCGCCCAGCGGCACGGCGTCACGCTTGCCGTCAAGGGCAAGTCGATGGCGACCGAGGAGATCGAGCTCAACGCCTACCTCGAAGGGCTTGGCGTCGAGACGGTCGAAACCGACCTGGGCGAGTGGATCATCCAGCTCGCGCACGAGTCCCCATCGCACATCCTGGCGCCCGCCATTCACAAGCGCCGCGAGGACGTGGCCGCGCTGTTCACGCGCGTCACCGGCCGGCCCGTGCCGCCGGACGACATTCCCGCGATCGTCCAGGTGGCGCGGCAGGAGCTGCGGCAGAAGTTCATCGACGCCGGCATGGGTATCTCCGGCTGCAACGTCGCCATCGCCGAGAGCGGCACATTAGTCCTGGTCAGCAACGAGGGCAACCACCAGCTCAGCACCACGCTGCCGCCCGTGCACGTGGCGGTGCTCGGCATTGAGAAGATCGTCGGCACGCTTGAAGACGCGACCGCGGTGCTCAAGGTGCTCGGCCTGGCCGCGACCGGGCAGAAGCAGTCGAGCTACGTCAACTTCATCACCGGTCCCAGCCGCACCGGCGACATCGAGGTCTCGCTCACCGTCGGCGTGCACGGGCCGAAGGAAGTGCACATCGTGCTGCTGGACAACGGCCGCACGCCGATGCGCGCCGACCCGGCCTTCCGCGAGGCGCTGCGTTGCATTCGCTGTGGCGCCTGCTCCAACGTCTGCCCGCCCTTCAGCGTCGTCGGCGGGCACGCCTTCGGCTACATCTACACCGGCCCGATCGGCCTCGTGCTCACGCCCTGGCACCACGGCGTCGAGGCCGCCTCCGGGCCGCAGAGCCTTTGCTTCTCCTGCAATGCCTGCGAGACGGTCTGCCCGGTCAGCATCCCCTTGCCGCGGCTGATCATCGGCGTGCGCGAGCAGGCGGCGAAGCGCGGGAAGCCGCCGCTGGCGAAGCGCTTGGGCACGGGCATGCTGGAAGACCCAGCTGGGCGTGGCGCGGTTACGGCGCTGGGCCGCGTGGCGCAACTGCCGCTGGGCAAGGGCGACGGCTTCATCGCTGGTCCCGGACTGCCTGGATCGGCCTGGCGGCACCTGCCCGCGCTGCCGGCGAAGCCGTTCCGGGCGCGGCTCTCGCGGCGCGAGCGCGAGGGCGCGGTGCTGGCGCCGCGGCAGGCGCCGATCGCCGGCTCAGCCGCGGCGGGGCTGCGCGTCGCCTACTTTCCCGGCTGTATCACCGACCGCTTCTACCCGGCGATGGGTGAAGCCGTGGTGCGGCTGTTGCAGGCCTGCGGCTGCGAGGTCGTCTTCCCGCCGGCGCAGGGCTGCTGCGGCCTGCCCGCGGCCAACGCCGGCGGGCGCGAACGGGCGGAGCAGATGGCGCGGGACACGGTCGCGGCCCTCGGCGGGGCGCGTGTGGACTGGATCGTCAGCTCCTCCACGAGCTGCGCCGTGGCGATCACGCAGGACTACGCGCACCTGCTCGCCGGCGACGCGGCCGTCAAAGACGCCGAGGCTCTGGCCGGCCGCGTGATCGACCTCACGCATTTCCTGCACGACGTGGCGAAGCTGCCGGCCGGAAGCCTGGCGGTGGCGTCGCGCCGCGCGACGTATCACGACTCCTGCCAGTCCTTCAACTGCCTCGGCCTCAGCGCCGAAGGGCGCCGGCTGCTGTGCGAGGTCGCCGGCGCCGAGCTGGTGGAGATGGAGGAGCCGAGCGTCTGCTGCGGCTTCGGCGGCGGCGCCTCGTTCGAGCATCCCGAAGTGGCGCGGCGCATCGCCGCCCGCAAGCTCGACCACATCGGCGCCACGCAGGCCGCGTTCGTCGTGACCGACAATCCCGGCTGCATCCTGCACCTGCGTGGCGCCCTGCACGCGCGCAGGAGCCGCGTGCGCGCGCAGCACCTGGCCGAATTCCTGGCCGAGGGCCTGCCACCGGCGGGAGGGCGGGCCGATGCGCGCTGAGGACGGCCTGCGCCTCGACCTGGACGGCGCCCGCGAGGCGATCGGCCGTTGCGACGTGCTCGTGCTCGGCTTCCGTCATCTCGCGCCGCGCGTGCTGTTCGACACGCGCGAAGGGACCGCCAGCAAACCGCTCTTCCGCATCGTGCCGCCGGTGAACACGCCGAAGGAGCGCTTCGCCCAGTTGCGCCGGCTGCGGCCCGACCTGGGCGAGCCGGAGCGCTTCCTCTTCATCCAGTGGCCGCTCGGCCTGGAGAGCCTGGTCGAGTCGGGCATCTGGAGCTGCATCGTCGAACGCTGCCGCGCCGCGGCGCAAGAGCGCGGTTTGCAGGAGTGTGAAGGTCTGCTCGAACGCTTGACGCGGCTCGACCAGAAGGAAGTGCAGGAAGCGATCGACGGCGAGTCGTACCGCACGCTCTGGCCGCCGAGCCCGGGCCAGCCGCGCGGCGAGCGCTGAGCCGGCGGCCCAGGCCGCGGCCGCAAGGCGTTACCATGCGCATGCCGATTCGTTCTCAGGGGCATGATGCATGAAGACCGAGATCTACGAGGCCGACCCCTTCACCAACCAGAAGATGGCGCACTTCCTCACGCTGGACACGGATTACCGCTTCGAGCCGCGCGACGAGTTCTTCCTGACCACGGAGAAGGGCCAGAAGCTGAAGGTGCGCGTGACCTACGTGCGCGTCGAGGTCGCGGCGGCGGGACTGCGGCGCGAGCTGATCGTGATGAAGCTGTGAACGGCGCCTCACGCGAGCCGCTGGCGCTCGCCGCCGTCGAGACGCCGTTCGGCGCCATGCGCATCGCCTGCAGCGACGTGGGCCTCGTGCTGCTCGCCCTACCTGGCAGAGAGGCCGGCCAGTTCTCGCGGCGGCTGGAAGCGATCCAGACGCCGGACGCGGCCGCATCGCCGCGGGCGGCCGCATACGCCGCACAGACCGGCGAGGAGCTTGCCGGCTACTTCGCCGGCGCGCTGCGCGAGTTCTCCGTGCCGCTGGCGCCGCGCGGCACGGCCTTCCAGCGCGTCGTCTGGCAGGCCGTCTGCGCCGTGCCCTACGGCGAAACGCGCAGCTACGGCGCCGTGGCCGCGGCGATCGGCCGGCCGGCGGCGTTTCGCGCGGTCGGCCATGCCAACGGCGCGAACCCCTTGCCCGTGATCGTGCCCTGCCATCGGCTGGTCGGCAGCACCGGCGCGCTCACCGGATACGGCGGCGGTCTGCAGATGAAGCGCTGGCTGATCGAGCAGGAGCGCTGCAACAGCCGTTCCGCGACATAACCGTTTGACAGCACAGATGTTCTGTTGAGACGATCGCCGCGCCGGATTCCGGTGGAGGCAGGGGCGTGGCGCGCGTCTCGGTGCAGGAAGTGACCTGCCGCTCGGCGCTCAACCGTGTGCAGGGCATGCCCTTCAAGTGGAGCCTGAATCCCTACCGCGGCTGCGCCCACGGCTGCCACTACTGTTACGCCCGCGCCACGCACCGCTATCTCAATCTGAACAGCGACGCCGGCTTCAGCACGGCGCTGCTCGCCAAGACCAACATCGCCGAAGTGCTGCGCCGCGAGCTGTCGGCGCGCGGCTGGCGCCGCGAGTCGATCTCGCTGGGCACGGCCACCGACCCCTATCAGCCGATCGAAGGGCGCTACCGCCTCTCCCGCGCCTGCCTCGAAGCCGCGCTCGACTTCCGCACGCCGATCTCGATCGTGAGCAAAGGCACGCTAGTGCTGCGCGACGCGGATGTGCTGGAGGATCTGGCGGCGCGCGGCCTCGCCACGGTCTGCATCAGCGTGCCGACCGTCGACGCCGTGGCGGCCCGGCTGACGGAGCCGGGCACACCGCCGCCGGCTCAGCGGCTGAGCGTCGTCGAGCGGCTGGCGGCGCGCGGCATTCGTGCGGGGGTGATGATGGCGCCGCTGCTGCCGGGCATCACCGCCGACGAGGCGCATGTCGCGGCCACGGTGCGGGCCGCGGCGGAGCATGGCGCCCGCTTTCTCTGGTGCGGGTTGCTGCACCTGGACGCTGGCGTGCGGGCGCATTACCTCGACTTTCTGCGGGCGACCTTTCCTGAGCTCGTCGATGGCCATCTCAGGCTCTATCACGGCAAATACGCACCGGAGCCATACGCCCGGCGCGTGGCCGAGCGGGCGGCCCGACACAAGGACGAACATGCGGTGGGCGAGCGCTACGACGTGCCGCGCGAGGCGCCGCGCCAGCTCGCGTTGCTGTAGGCTTGTGGGCCGGCACCGGTTCGCGGCATGGGGTCTGGAAGTGTCCTCAACAGCCTGGTTGCGAGAGCGAATCACCTCGGCCGCCGGGCCCGTCCGCCGCGAGCGAGCAGTTTGCACGGCCGCAGGGAGCGGCGGTCAGGCGGTCAGGCGGTCAGGCGGTCAAAGGACGGATACGTTCACCTGCCGCGCAGCCGCGGTGGGGGAGCGCCGCGTTGCCCTGCCGTTTGCCGTTTCATGAGACATGGGTTCAAAGCCGGCTCGTTTGCCTGCGCTGGGCGTCAGGTGGCGCCCCGTCGCCGGTTTCGAACCCATCGGTTAGACCTTGCTGATGATTTGCTCCATCTCCTGCTCTGTGAACGCGCGCAGCGTCTCGCTGTGCACGTTCCCCGCTCCCGCGATGTTGAACAGGCCGGCCATCATCGCCTGTTCGTCCGGAGCCTCCACCAGCGCGACGAGATCGTAGCGGCCCTGTGTCCAGTACAACCCGTTCACTTTGAAGCCACGTCGCTCGTTTTCAGCACGCGCCTCCTTCGCGCGCTGCACGGTGCTCTTCGCGTCTTTCCGCCCCTGGTCCGTGAAGCGATATAAGACGATATACGCTGGCATGCTGCTGCTCCTCCGGCGCCCCCCCGCGTGCCCACGAGTATATGGCGGCTGTCAACGTGCTGGCTGGTGGCGCTCCGGCTGCCGGGCATTGGCTCGCGTTGCCGCCGGTCTCGCCCCGCGGTAGTCGTGTACGACAGGCGCAGGCGCGCCGCCTACGGTCCGGCCTGCGCCACGGCGGCTCGCAGCAGGTTTTCGGCCCGTTCAAGCTGGCTGTCGCGGCCGGTCGTCACGTCGTCGGGGTTGGCCGCGATCTCCGCATCGGGCGTCACGCCCTGGCCGTCGAGCGGGCGACGGTCCACGCCGCTGAGCGACTGCACCGCCGTGACCGAGAGACCGCCGCCGTCGGGCAGGGCGTCCAGATTCGCCGCGTTCGCCACGCCGGCGCTCCTCTCGCCCACGATGGTGGCCCGCCCGCTCTCCTGCAACGCCGAGGCAAGGATCTCGGAGGCCGAGGCCGAGCCGGCGTTGATCAGCACCGCCAGCGGCCTGGCCGGCAGGTGCTGGCCGCGGCCGGCACGGCTCACGGAGTCGCCGCCCCGCGTGTGGCTCACCAGCAGCGGCGAGCCGGGAGGCAGGAAGCGGCTGGCGATCTCGTTCATCCCGTCCAGATAGCCGCCGCCGTTGCCGCGCAGATCCAACACCCACGAGCTGACGCCGGCCTGCTCGAAGCCGTCGAGCGCCTGATCGAGCGCCTGTGCCACCGTGTGGCCGTCGGGCAGCCTGGCGCCGGCGGGCGGAAAGCTGCGCAGGCGCACGTAGCCGACGCCGCCGTCCAGGACGCGGCTCTCGAAGGCGAAGATGCGGATCACGGCGCGCGTGATCGCCACCTGCACACTGCCGGCGCCGCGCTGCACGGTGACGGAGACGCCGGTCCCCGCCGGGCCGCGCAGCCGGCTGACGAGCTGCGCCAGCTTCAGATCCGCGACCAGCGCGTCGTCGACCCTGGTGAAGCGGTCGCCGGGATGCAGGCCGGCCTGCGCCGCGGGCGTTCCCTCGAAGACTTCGCCGACGTAAACGCCGTCCGGCCGCTCGTTGAGCGTCACGCCGATGCCGGCGTAGGAGCTGACCGTATCGCCGCGGTGCTGCCAGTGGTCCGGGTCGATGAAGTAGGTGTGATTCTCGTGCACGGAGGAAGCGAGCCCGGCGATCGCCGCATGCCCCAGCGCGGGCGTGCTGACGCTGCCGGCCGACGCCGCGCTCAGCGCCCGGAACGCCGCGTCGAAGGCCAGGCGCGCCGCGCCCGCGTCGCCGTCGAGGCGCGGCCGCGGCAGCGCCGCGACTGCCGGGCCGGCCGGTTTCGCCGCGCCGATCGCCGCGTCCCAGGCGCCGCTCAGCGCGGCGTCGGCGTCGATCGGCCGGAAATATTCGTGCTGCAGGTCGGAGAGCGCGGCATGAATCGCCGAGAGCTCGCTGTCGGCCGCGTTTGGCGCAACGACGGGGCGGCGCAGGAAGCCCGTTGCCTGGCCGACGCCGGCGACCAGCCCGACCGCGAGCAGGGCAAGCGCCAGCGGCCGCAGCAGCGCACGCGGCGCGAGGCCCGCGGCCACGTTTCGCGGGGCAGCGCGCACAGTCCAGCGTCGCGGGGAGCGTGGCACCGTTGACCTCGTGTTACCGCGGCCGGGCGGGCGCGGCCGCCGGCGCCGTTTCCAGGAAGGTGAGCACGTCCGAGGCAGACCCGGCCGCAAACTCGACGTGGAAGCCGTGCCGTGCGCCGGGATAGAGGACGAGCTTCGCGCCCGGAATGCGCTCGGCCAGCAGGCGGCCGTTCGCCGCCGGCACCAACTCGTCCGCGTCGCCGTGCAGCACCAGCGCCGGGCAGCCGATCTGCGGCAGTTGCGCGAAGCTGTCGTGCGCGACAACCGCCGCCATCTGGCCGTTGATGCCGGCCTCGCCGGCGCGCAGCGGCGCGTTCTGCTGTGCCCGCTGCCACAGCTCGGCACGGTGCGCGGCGGCAAAGGCATCGCTGTACATCAGCGGTAAGGTCAGGTCAAACGCTTGCTCCAGCGGTGCGGTCGCCGCCTGGAGCAGCGCCGCGATCACCGCATCGGACGCGGGCGTGGCCTGCGTTCCGCCCGGCGTGGTGCAGCCGAGGATGAGGGACAGGGTGCGCTGGGGGGCGCGCAGCGCAACGTGCTGGGCGATCATGCCGCCCATGCTGACGCCGAAGACGTGCGCCTGCTCGATGCCGAGCTGCGTGAGCAGGCCGAGCGCGTCATCGGCCAGCTCGGCCATCGTGTAGGCGGCCGCGGGCGCGTCGCTGCGCCCCGCCCCGCGATTGTCGAAGGCGATCACGCGGTGGCGGCTGCTCAGCGCCGGCAGCAGCGGCCCCCAGGCGGTGGTGTTGGCGGCGAAGCCCATGATCAGCAGCAGGGGCGAGCCTGCGCCGTGCGCTTCGTAGTAGAGGGAGATGCCGTTGACGGACGCGTGAGGCATGGCGGGGTGATGCTCCGGCGCGAAGGGCGCCCGTACAAGGTACTACACCGCTGCAAGCAGCGCCGATCGCGCCCCGCGCTCAGGCATCTTGCACGTCGCCTGCCTCCTGGCGGGCGCACCAGGCGAGCAAGGCGTCGTACAGCGGCCACTGCAGGTGTTGGCGCTCGACATCGCTTTCCACGTCGAGCGCGAAGCCCTCGGCGATCGCCCGCAGGCCGGCGCCCTCCGGCACGCTGTTCAGATCCTCGGCGATGTCGGCGGCGTGCACGATGCGCGCCAGCCGCTCGAGGCCGGGCGCGACGAGGTTGAACTCCTCGATCAGGACTTCGAAGCTGCACTTGCCCTCGCGGTGCGTGTAGCGGGCGCCGGGAGCGTCGAACGAGCGCGCCTGCTCGCGTTCCGCCACGGCCAGCACCTGCTGCGCCGGCACGAAGCCGAACTCCGCCTCGTCGTCGATGAAGCGGGCGATCAGCCAGGGACAGGCGACCCGATCGACCGTGACGTTCTCACGCGTGACCCATTTCATCTGCCGGCCTGCGCATCCTTCGCCGTCTTTGCCGGATTGAACATACCCTGCGCCGTCCGCCGCCCCGGGCCGGTCTATCATGGCCGTAGTCCGCGGCCCGACTGCCGGCCGGCGCCGGATTCCTCCGAGCGGTACCTATGTCCGCCGTCGATCGATACCTCGGTACGCCCCGTCGCGTCGCGTCACCGGATAGGCTGAGTTTGTACGGAAATTGTAAACTTGGTAGGGCGCCGCTGCGCCCCGGCGTGGCAGGAATGGGCGTCCGCTGGCTATTGGTAGTTCCCCTTTTTGCGCTGCTGACTGCGTGCGGCGGCTCGGTTCACCATACCCTGCCGCCGGCGGCCCAGGCATCGCCGACGCCGGCAGCGGTGACAACGATTAGCTGGTCGTTCTGGGGCGATCCGCAGGAGCGCTCAATCAACGAGCGCATCGTCGGGCTGTTCGAGAAGGAACACCCCGAGATCCACGTCGAGACGCGCTGGGCCGCGTATGGCGACTACATCCTGCGCATCAAGCAGTGGGACGCGGAAGGCGATCCGCCGGACGTGGCCTTCCTTTCCGACGTGCCGCCCTACGCCGAGTCGGGCTACGCTGCCGACCTTTCGCCCCTGATCGCGGCCGATCACTATGACCTGAACGATTTCTATCCCCAGATCGTGGACGGCTTCCGCTACCGCGGCGACCTGTACGGCCTGCCGCGCGACAACGACACGAAGGTCATCTTCTACAACAAGGACCTGTTCGACGCCGCGCAACTGCCGTATCCGCAGGAGGGCTGGAGCTGGGACGATCTGCGCCGCGATGCAATTGCGCTGAGCACCGGCGGCGCCCAAGCGCGCTACGGCTTCGCCTTCGAGCCCGATACCTGGTGGAAGCTGTGGGTGTGGCAGAACGGCGGCGAGATTTACGATGGCCAGGCAGCGCCGAAGCGGCTGACACTCGACAGCCCGGCCGCGCTGGGTGCGTTGCAATACCTGCACGACCTGATCTACGTCGATCATGCCACGCCGCCGTACAGCGCGCTGACCTCTTCGGAGCAGATCGGCCAGCTTTTCGTCGCCGGCAGGCTGGCGATGGCCTTCGGCAACCACGCGCTGGTGCCGCTCTTTGCCGGCACGGCGGGGTTGCACTGGGCCGCGGCGCCGCTGCCACATGCGGCGCAGTCGGTCAACTACGCGGGCGGCGCCGGCTACGTGATCGCCGCCCGCTCGCGGCACCCGCAGCAGGCGTGGACCTTCCTCAAGTGGTTGCTCAGCACCAAGGGCGAGGCGGTGTTCACCGAGTCCGGCCTGATCGTGCCCAGCCGGCGTTCGGTGGGCAACAGCAACCTGTTTTTGCAGCAGGGCGTGCCCGCCGCCTCGCACGGCCTTTCGCCTGCCTCCGGCGACGGACCGGGCGGCCTCTCGCCCGAGGTTGGGCGGGTGTTCATCAGCGAAACCGAGCGCGGACGGAAGGACGCGCAGTTTCACGGCTACCTGGCGATCTTCGACGCCGTGAATGCCGGCGTAACGCCGATCTTTGCAGCCGGCGCCGACCCGCGTACCGTAATCAGCGGTCTGACCCCGCAGATTAACGCCATGCTGGGAGGGCGCTGATGCGCGGCGGTGGCCACCACGATGGGCATACCGTGCGCTGGCCGTTCGTGCCGACGTGGATCCACCGGCTGACGCTGGCGCAGCGCGTGCGCTGGATGTTCGGCGTGGGCGCGGCGGTGGTGATCATCGTCGGCCTGGCCGCGAGCATCATCATCCGCCTGACCACCGATGCGCTGAGCCAGGCCGTCGTCGTCGTGCGAGCCGACCAGCAGACGGTGGGCGCGATGAAGGACGCGCTCAGCACTGAGAACGCCGGCGTCCAGGGCTTTTTGATCACCGGCGATGCAACGTATCTGCAAAAGTTCGACAGCGGCCATGCGAACTTTACCGCCGCCGCCGCGCAGCTTGCCGGCGGCCAGAGCAGCGCCGCCGATCGGGACGCGGCGGCCGCCGTCAGCGGTCTGGAAAACGCGTTCCGCCAGATCGCCCAGCAGGAGATCGATCTCAGCCGCGCGGGCTTCCCCAGCGCCGCTGCCTTTCACTGGCAAACCGAAGGTCAGCAGTCGGAGGCGGCGCTGCGCTCGCGCCTGGACGACGTCGTCGCGGCCAAGCAACAGCAGTTGCAAAGCCTGCTGAACGGCGCCAACCGCCACGAGCTGAGCACGCGCTTCATCTTCGCGCCGATCGTCGGTTTCACCGCCGCGGCCGGCATCCTTTTCGCCTTCCTCGCCAGTCGCAGCGTCTCCGTGCGGATCGAGCGGCTGGACGAAGCGATCGAGCGCATCGAGGGCGGCGATTACAACGTGCAGATCGCTGAGCACCGCCACGACGAGCTGGGCCGGCTCGCCCGCTCAATTCAGAACATGGCGCGGGCGCTGGAGACAGAGACGCGGGAGCGCGATCAACTGCTCGCCGAGCGGGTGCGCGCCAACGAGCGCATCACCGCACTCTACGACGTCGCTCGCACCGTGAACCAGTCGCTCGATCCGGACGAGGTGCTGCGGCTGGCGCTCGCCCGCCTGCAGGCGCACACGCAGATGCGGGCCTGCGTGGCGCTGCTCCGCGACGAAGAGACCGGGCGGTTCAAGATCGTGCTGATGGAGGGTCTGGGCGAGGAAACCGCGGCCGAACTGTCGGGGCTGATGGAAGAAGAGGGGGCGCAGGAGTTCGCCGCCGGCGTGCTGCGACGTGATGGCCTGACGCCGATCGACCTCGACGCGCTGCCGATCGAGACGCAGCCGTTTCGACTGGCCGTCGCCGTGCCCCTGCGGGCGAAGGGCACCGACCTGGGCGTCCTCATCCTCGCCACGCCCAACGCCTCGACCGTCAGCGAAGACGAGGAGCAGCTCATCGAGGGGCTTGCCAAGCAGGTGGGTACGGCGCTCGAACACGCGCGGCTCTACAGCCAGAGCCGCCAGCTTGCCGTCACCGAGGAGCGCAACCGCCTGGCGCGCGACCTGCACGATTCCGTCACCCAGTCGCTGTTCAGCATGTCGATGATGGCGCAGGCGCTGCCCAGCCTGATCGAGCGCAACGCCGGCCGCGCCGCGGAACGCGCCACCCGCCTGAGCGATTTGGCGCGCGGCGCCCTGGCCGAGATGCGCATGCTGATCCTCGAGCTGCGCCCCGCCGCCCTGCGTGAGATGGGCCTGGTGGACGCGCTGGAGCGCTACGTGCCCGGCTTCAGCAGCCGCGAGGACATGGAGGCGACCTTCTGCGTGGAGGGCCTGCAGCGTCGCTTGCCGCACGATCAGGAGGACGCGCTCTTCCGCGTGGTGCAGGAAGCGCTGAGCAACGTGGCCCGCCACGCCCAGGCCAGCCGCGTTTCCGTGGTGCTGCAATTTGAGCCGCAGACCGCCAGCCTGGCCGTCACCGACGACGGCGTTGGCCTGCCGGAGCCGTTGCCCAGCGGCGGCTTCGGCATGATCTCGATGCGCGAGCGGTTGGAGCGGCTGGGCGGCACGCTCACGATCGAACCGGCCGACGATCACGGCTGCCGCCTGTTCGCCACGGTGCCGGTGCCGACGGCGACGACCTCGATCAGCGTGTAAACCATCCTGTCGCCGCGTTGGCCCGATCACAGTCGCCCGCACGTTCTCAGGGCATGCGTGACGGCGACGCGCGCTGGTGTACCTGTGGATGGGTACACTGAAGCTGCCGGTGGCGCCTGCGTGCGCCGAAGCCATGGACAGCGGGTGGGGGTGGCGGCATGTGGCGGCTGGCGGGTCGGGCGGGTCGAATCAAGCGATTCCTGCTGGGGCGGCCCGGTGCAACGCGGGCGGCGCGGGCCTACCGTGCAGCGGCGGCGGTATGCCTGATCGCGGCGCTGGGGCTGCTGGCGTTCAGCGCCTACAGCGTCGCCAACCAGGGGCCGACGCAGAAGAAGCTGGCGCGCGGGGTCGTTTTCGATCAGCCGCTGCTGGCCGCGGCCGCGACATCCGAGCCAACCGCGCCGCCCAGCCCCTCGCCGGCCTCTGCCACCGGAACGCCCACGGCATCGCCCTCTGCCACGCCGTCGTCGCCGCCCACCAGCGCCCCGGAGCCGCCATCGCCGACGCCGGCGCCGAGCCAGGCGGGCATCGTGCGGCTGAAGATCGCCGCGATCAACGTTGACGCTCCGATCAGCGTGAAGGGCGTGGACGGCCGCGGCGTGATGGAAGATCCGAACAGCTGGAACGACGTGGTCTGGTACAACTTCAGCGGCCGGCCCGGCTTTGGCAGCGGCAACAACGCCGTGTTCGCCGGGCATGTGGACTACATTCGCCACGGGCCCGCGGTCTTCTGGGATCTCAGCAAGCTCAAGCCCGGCGATGCGGTGGATGTGGTGCTCGGCGACGGCACCGATTACACCTACCGCGTCACCTCGATGGCGGTGTACGGTGCGAATGACGCCCCGGTCGACGCGATCATCGGCCCGACCTCGACCGAGTCGGTCACGCTGATCACCTGCAACGGCACCTTCGCGGCCGGGGAGTACAACAACCGGCTGGTCGTGCGCGCGGAGCGGCTGAGCAACGCGCCGCTGCCGGACCAGGTGACTCCGAGGGGATAGCGCGTGGATATCGGAGGAACCGTCGCCGTCGTGACCGGCGCCGCATCGGGCATCGGCCGCGCGATGGCGCTGGCCCTGGCGCACGAAGGCGCCAGGGCCGTGGTGATCGCGGATCTGGACGAAACGGGCGGTGAAGAGAGCGCGGCGCAGGTGCGCGCCGCCGGCGCCAAGGCCGCCTTTGTGCGTGTGGATGTGACCGATGCCGCCGCGGTGCGCGCTTTGCTGGACGAGGCGCAGATGCAGTTCACACGGCTGGACGTGCTCTGCAACAACGCCGGCGTGGGCGAGCCGGCGGCCGGCCTCTTCGACGAGGCGGGCGACCTCGACGCATTCGAGCGCGTGGTGGCGATCAACCTCACGGCGGTGATGCGCGGCACGCAGCTCGGCGTAATCAAGATGCGCGAGCTGGGCCGCGGCGGCGTGATCGTCAACACCGCCTCGATGGGCGGGCTGCGGCCCATGCCGACCTCGCCGGTCTACGCGGCGACGAAGGCGGGCGTGATCAACTTCTGCCGCTCACTGAAATACTTGTACGAAGAGGCCAACATCCGCGTCAACGCCATTTGCCCGAGCTTCGTAGATACGCCGCTCGTGCAACGAGAAGGCCCGGAGCGCCTCGCAGCGCTCAGCGGCGGCTTGCCCATGCTCAAGCCGGAGCTGGTGGCGCAGGGGCTGATCGAGCTCGTCACCGACGACTCGCGCGCCGGCGCCGTGATGCGTGTCACCAGCCAGAAGGGCATCGACTACGCCCGCGAGATACTTCCTTAGGGAACAGGGAACAGGGAACAGGGAACAGGGAACAGGGAACAGGGGTTCGGCGGCGGAGTCTCGGCACTTTGGCGGGCGATGCCCGGGCTTCTGCCCGTCGCGCACGCGCGACGTAACGAGCCGCGTGAACGGCTGGTCGGTTTCCTACGATAGAGAGGTGACGAGGCGAGCTTACCTGCTCGTTGCCGCGGCGGCGATGGCGCTGATCGGTGGCGCGGCGCGGCCCGATCGGCCGCTGGCCAGCGCCCTCAGCGTGACCTATCCGGCTGGCTGGAACCTGGTCGGCGGTCCGGCGGGCACGACGTTGACCGGCGCCTCCGGCAAGCTCTACACCTTCGGCTTCCGCGACAAGCAGTACGAATCGCTCGCCTCAGACACGCCGTTGACCGGAGGCCTGGGCTACTGGGCCTATTTCCCCAGCGGCGGCAGCGCCACGCTGGGCGAAAGCGGGCCGTGCGTGATCGCCGTGCCGATCGGCGCCGGCGAGTGGGTGATGGTCGGCCATCCCTGGGCCACGGGCACGGCCACGGTGCGCGGCGCCGAGCGCGTGCTGAAGTACCAGCCCGGCAGCGGCTACGTCGCCGGCGTCACGCTGCGTCCGGGCGAGGCGGCCTGGGCCTACTCGCACGTGGCGACGAGCGCGGCGGTGGTGGTGGACGATTGCCCCACGATCAACTCGGTGCCGCCCTCGCCGCCCGTGCAGCCCTGATGCGCACGCCGGCGCGACCGGGGGAGAGACGCCAGCGCCCCCGGCCGGTGAGACAGCCGGAGGCGCTGAGCGATGTCGCGGCGCCAAGCCGCTGCTACGTGGTCGGGTAGACGAACTCGCCGCCGGCCGCGCCCTGGTTGCTGGCCTGGCGCCTGGTCTTCACGCCCTTCGTGTCCCAGAAGATCTCGGCGATCTGCTGGCAGGCGGCCAGCAGTTGCTGCGAGGCGTCCATGTTGACGGCCTGCTTCACGGTCGAGGTCAGCTTGGTCGCCTTCCAGAAGGTGTCGTGCAGGTTGGGGTGCTTCTCCACGTGCTCCGGCTTGAAGTAGTCGCTCCAGAGAATCACCAGCTCGTGCTCGCAGATCTTGGCGTGCTCTTCCTTCACCGCCGTGTAGCGCGAGACCTGCATGCCGTAGGTGTCCATCGCCGCCTTGTCGCCGCCGGCGGGCGCGGGCAGCGCCTCGATCAGCTGCACCATGCGCACGACGGTGAGCGCCGCCACCTGGGCCATGTGCGGATCGTAGATGCCGCAGGGAATGTCACAATGGGCGTGGGCCTCGCGCGGCGCCCGCACGCGGTCTGCCAACCGCAGGGCTCGATCCAGGACAGACATGGGTTCGCTCCTTCTCTCCAGTGTGCCGGCGCTGGCGGCCGGCGCTGACTCCGCACTCACGTCGCATGAGCGCGGCGATAGCCATGAGCTGCGGGATCGACGGCCATGAAGGGCGGTGCGCTGCGCGTCAGCCGGCGTCTGGACGGGTTACGCCGGACCGTTCGCGTGGCTCTGCACCTCCTCGGGGGCGTGCGCGTTGCCGTCGTCGGTCAGAGTATGCACCCCACGCTGCGCGACGGCGACCGGCTGCTGGTGAGCCGAATGGCCTACCGGCGGCGGCGGCCACGGCGCGGGGAGATCGTGCTGCTGCGGGCCGGGGCGGGCGGCGCCCGCAACCCCGAGTCTATCAAACGGATCGTTGGCCTGCCACACGAACGGGTGCAGGTAGTTGCCGGAGAAGTACACCTCGACGGCCGCTCGCTGCCAGAGCCGTACCTGGCCCGGCCTGCGAGCGAAGCCGAACGCGCGATGCGGGCCGCGGCGCTCGCGCTCAGGCCGCCGTGCGAGTGGCGGCTCGGCGCAGACGAGTACATCGTCCTGGGCGACAACCGCGCCCGCAGCACCGACAGCCGTGCCTTCGGCCCGCTGCGCCGCCGTGACATTGTAGGGAGAGCCTGGTATCGCTACGCGCCGCGCGGGCGTGCGGGGCGGCCGGGTTAGATGCCTCAAAACAGCGCGGGGTTCGACCAGTTCGATGCGCCAGAGCGCCGGTCAGAAGTCATGAATTGTCTACATCGCCGGCTCCGGGTAAGGCAGGCGGCAGAGGTGCAAGCCGCAAGCGTTGCTCATCGAGCACGACAAACGTGCCGGACCAATCTGGAGAGCTTTCGAAAGCCGAAACTACCAGGTCAGCCATGTTGTTCCAATTCAGATCCGCTGCCAGCCGAACAAGAATCACGCCAATCGGGGGAGGCAGCCGATCACGAAAGATGAGAGCGCCAAAATCTTGATCGAAGGTCAACAGGTAGCGCTGCGTCGCCCTTGCACGGAAGAGGAGATCCCGATCGGCGCTCCCGCGGGCATCTTCGTAGATCCATTCAACATCGTGCCCGGCGGCGCGCAGTGCGAACACGACGGGGCCGGGAACATTTTCATCGGCCAAGAGCTGCACGGTCAGGCTGGGCGCCGGTAGCCGTAGACGCGTTCGGCGTGCACCGCATCGCGCCCGTAGGCGATGCAGGCGCGGATGTCGTCTTCCGTCAAGCCTGGCCAGGCGGCAACGATCTCCGCCGCCTTCTTGCCGCCGGCCAGCAGATCGAGCATGTATTCAACGCTCAGCCGGGTACCGCGGATGACCGGCTTCCCGCCCATCACATCGGGATGAAGACTGATCCGCTCGCGCCAATCCACGAATCGCCTCTCCCCCGAATGTAGCCTGTACAGCATTACACGCCCCGGCTCGACCAGCGTCGAGCCGGGGCGACGTTATTCCGCGCGCGGGATGTGCGTTTACCGAGCCGCGGCCGCGGCTGCCCGCGTGCCGCTCTTGACGGCGTCTTCGTCGAGAATGAGGACGCTTCTGGCGACCTCGCCGGCCTTCATCGCCCGCATCGCCTCGTTCACGTCGTCCAGCTTCCCCCGCCGCGTGATCATCTCATCGAGCTTCAGCCGCCCCTGCCGGTAGAACTCGATGTACTGCGGCATGTGAATCCGGAACTTGTTCGAACCCATGCTGCTGCCCTGGATCTTCTTCTCGCGCAGGAAGGACGGCCCGTCCAGCTCCACCTTCTGCCCCACGGGGATCATGCCGATGATCGTGGCTACCCCGCCGTTCTTGAGGCACTCGAAGCACTGCTCCGCCGCCTGCTTCAGGCCGATCGCCTCGAAGGCGTAGTCCACGCCGCCGCCGGTCAGCTCGCGGATCGCCTTCACCGCATCGGTCGAGCTGGCGTCCACGCCGTGGGTGGCGCCCAGCTCCTTGGCGGTGGCCAGCTTGTGCTCGTGCACATCCACGGCGATGATCATGCGGGCGCCGGCGATGCGGGCGCCTTGGATGGCGGAGAGGCCGACACCGCCGGTGCCGAACACGGCCACGGTCGAGCCCGGTGCCACCTGCGCCGTGTTGAGCGCGGCGCCCACGCCGGTGGTGACGCCGCAGCCGATCAGGGCGGCGGCGTCCAGCGGCATCGCGTCATCGATCTTCACCACGGCGTTCTCGTGCAAAAGCATCTTCTCG
>DATGEL010000107.1 GCA_035310145.1 Dehalococcoidia bacterium | reverse complement strand
AGGTTTGGCACCTCGATGTCGGCTCGTCGCATCCTGGGGCTGGAGTAGGTCCCAAGGGTTGGGCTGTTCGCCCATTAAAGCGGTACGCGAGCTGGGTTCAGAACGTCGTGAGACAGTTCGGTCTCTATCCGTCGTGGGCGTAGGAGACTTGCGGGGAGCTGCCCCTAGTACGAGAGGACCGGGGTGGACGGCCCGCTGGTGTGCCGGTTGTCGTGCCAACGGCAGTGCCGGGTAGCCAGGGCCGGAGCGGATAAGCGCTGAACGCATCTAAGTGCGAAGCCGACCCCAAGATGAGGTCTCCCACCGGGATAACCGGGTAAGACCCCGTGTAGACCACACGGTTGATAGGCGGCAGGTGTACGACGAGCAATCGTCTCAGCTGAGCCGTACTAATGGTCGAGGGCTTGACCTGCACGCAGAACTGCCCACAGCCGGCGGCGCGCCGGCCGACACGAAGTGCCCCGTTCACTACAGCGTTCTTCAGCCGCCCGTTCCGTGTACCGGCGGAACGGGCATCCGGCGCGGGATGGAGCAGCGGCAGCTCGTCGGGCTCATAACCCGAAGGTCGGGGGTTCGAATCCCCCTCCCGCTACCGGCTGGTGGTCTTCGGCGCAGCGGACCCACCCGTTCCCATCCCGAACACGGCCGTGAAACGCTGCAGCACCGACGATACTGCCGCCGCGAGGCGGTGTGGAAAATAGGCAGCCGCCAGCCTTCCTGACCGCCCTCTCGACCTCGGGAGGGCGGTCTCCTTTTGTCCGCGCAGCGCACAGCCGGGGCGAATGTCGCGGCGGTCTGGCTCCCGCCGTCAAGCAGGGGCAACCGTCTGGCGCCTACGCCGCTCGTGCTAAGGCCAACACGGTCCGCGGCCCTACAATGGAGTCAACCGGCTCGTGCAGACCGCGGCGGCGGCGAAAATTTCCCGCTGCCCGCTGCTCACCGCCTCCCCCAAGGAGCCATCGTGATTCGTACGATTTCCGACCACGTCGAGGCCAGCCTGCAAACGGCCGTCACCGTGCTCGATCAGACGCGCAGCCCGCGCACCGTCGGCATCGTTTCCGTCATCCACATCGGCCTGCAGTCGTATTATGACGAGCTGAATGACCTGATCGCCCGCCACGACGGCGCCGTGCTCTACGAAGGCATCGGCAGCCTCAGCGAAGAGGAGATCGCCGCGCTCACCCCGCGCGAGCGCGCGATCTACGAGCGGCTGGCCCCGCTTCACGACCTCTACGAAAAGTTCGCCGGCCCGCTCGGCCTCGTCTTCCAGGGCAAGGCGCTGCACTACGACCGCGAGCACTGGATCAACGCCGACCTGCCGCTCAAGCAACTGCTCGGCATCTGGGCCGACCGCGATCTGCCGCCGCTGCCCTTCGAGCACCTGCCTGCCGAGCTGTTCGAGCGCGAGCAGAGCCAGAAGATGGCTGCCGCCGTGCTCCTGCAGATGCCGCGCATCCTCTCCGCCTTCAACGGCCTGCGCGGCTTCATTCCCACCCTGCGCCGCTTCGGCGACGTGCTGATCGAGCGCCGCAACCAGGCCGCGATCGCCGCCTTCGACGCCCTGCCCGCCGATCAGAACGCGCTGATCATCTACGGCGCCGGCCACACCGCCGGCCTGCTCGACGCGCTGCGCGAACGCTGGTACTGGCGCAAGAGCGAAACCTGGCACACCGCCTTCAAGGCCGAAGCCGCGCTCGACCCCTTCCGCCGCATCAAGTCGCTGCTGGGCATCGGCTGAGCCGGAGCGCCGCACCGCACCGTTGGTGAGACCGACGTCGAGGCCCGTGCGAGGCAGTGTGAGCCCGCACACAGGCCCGCCCGTCCGTGTGCTACGCTTTAGGCTGCGGACCTGCAACCCAGCACAAGGACAACGGCGATGTACGACGCGTACGAACGCGTCTGGCGCCTGACGGCGACCAGCAAAAACGGCTAGACCGCTGCTTACACAAGCCTGCGTCGGCGTAAGCAGCGGGAGTGAGGCGCACACGGCTCGCCCGCAACCGGAGATTGACGGTACCCGCGGGCGGATCGGCGCACCCTCCTGCATGGCTTTCCACAGCTTCAGGAGCGGTTCGTCATGCCCATGCCCCATCGCACCTACATGCAACGGGTCAAGCGGCGCCTGGTCGGCACGGAGGGCGCCGAACGCATCCGCGTGCTGCGCACCTTCCTCGACGACCTGCCCGGCTACAAGAACGGCCCCTACGGCGAGATCCGCCAGTGGCTGCAGAACGAGATCGAGGGCACACGCCTGCGCGCCCGCGTCGTGCACCGCGACAGCATCGCCGTGCGCCGCGAGGGCGCCGCGCAGATCGCCCTGGTCGGCCCGCCGAACGCGGGCAAGTCGTCGCTGCTGCACGCGCTCTCGCACCTGCAGATCAAGATGGGCGACTACGCCTTCACCACGCTGCGCCCCGTGCCCGCGCTGACCCGTATCGGCGGCGTGCTGGTACAGCTCGTGGAGATCCCCGGCCTGCTCGCCGGCGCGGCGGAGGGCCGCGGGGGCGGCCGCGCCTTGCTCGGCGTGCTGCGCGAGGCCGACGCCATCGTCTTCTGCCACGACGTGACGGCGCCGCTGGCGCCGCTGCGGGACGTGCGCGCCGAGGTGGCCGCGGCCGGCATCGCGCTTCCGGCCATCATCGCCGTCACCAAGCTGGACGAAGCAGCCGGCGGCGCCCTGAATGGCGTGCAGGCGGCCGTACCCGATCTCCCCGTGGTCGGCGTCTCGGTGCTGGACGACGAGAGCCTTGACGGCTTCCGCGAGGCCGTCTGGCGGCTGACCGGGTTGGTACGCGTCTATCTGCGCCGCGGCGCCGAGGTGGACGCCGAGCCATTGGCGCTGCCTGCCGGCGCCACGGTGACCGATGTCGCGGCGGCGATCCACAAGGAGCTCGCCGCGGGCTTCCGCGGCGCCCGCGTCTGGGGACCGTCGGCCCGCTTCGACGGCCAGCAGGTGGCGCGAGAGCACACGGTCCGCGACCGCGACACGGTCGAGATTCTGACCTGAACGTTGGAGGCGCCGGACCGCGGCTCCATCGCTGCTCTCGCAGGCGGGGCCGGCGATGGAGCCGCGCCGATTAGTGCTCGTGCGCGACCTGCTCGTGGTGCTGGCGCAGCAGATCTTTGCCGTAGTCGTTTCCGTTGGGCGTGCGCACGACCGTGTGGATGTGCTGGCGCGTCGGCGCCTCGTTGTCGAAGGCGATGCCCGACTCGTGGTCGAACTCGATCAGGATCACCGGGCTGTGCACGCGGTAGTAGAAGACGCTGTCGTCCTCACAGCCGCCCATCCAGGCGAAGTACGTCTCGCCCAGGTGTTGCTTCACCTCGTCCAGCTTCACCGCGGCCTGATCGGCACGCGCCCGGCCGGTGTAGGTCTCGATCAGCCGCAGCAGGAGCCGCTGCTGCGCGTCTGAGAGCGCGTCGAAGCGGATGCCCTCGTACGTCAGCTCGAAGTTGTCGCGGAAGGCGGTGGTGAAGACCTCGTGCGGCAGTTCGTCGGAGAGCAACGCCACGCGGCGCTGCTCGGGCGAAAGCGACTGCATCAGCGCCAGTCCGTCGCGCTCTTCCGCCTCGAACACGCGTGTGCCGGCGTACTTGCCGGACGGCGCCTCGCACGGCTCGGAGCCCATGAACAGCGGCGTCATCACCAGCTGGTCGCCGAGCAGCAGGCAGTTGACGATCAGGTGGTGGCCGTCGATCTGCCAGCCCCACGGCGCCGCGGCCTCGGGCGTCGGCGTGCCGAAGACGCTGAGCCAGTACAGCCACTCGCCGTACTCCTCGGGCTTCTCCGTCATCTCGCCGATCGTCTCGTTCAGCCGCATGATGTCGCGCGCGGTCTGGAAGCCCGTCGGGCTGAGGCTGGCGCGCAGCAGGCCGAACGCCGCTTCGCGCTGCGCGTCGCTCATCGCTTCGAGCAGGGCGCCGTGCCGTATCACGTAGATGTGGATGTTGCTCCAGCGCCGCCAGGCATCGCTGTCGAGCGGCAACAGCGCCTGCGCCCGCTGCTCGGCGCTCAGCGCGGCGAGGAAGCCGTCGGCCGCGTCAGCGATCGGCCGGGTAGACACCCCCGTCTTGCGCAGCGGAAAAAGCCCCGGCGCCCTCGTGCCGGCCGTGGTCACACCGCGGAACGGCTGCGCCACGGCCGCGTCGCCGTCTGCCATGTAGCGCCGCAGGAACTCGGGCAACACGGGCGGCAGCACGCGGCCGGAGGCCGGCGGCCGCTGTCGCGGGCGGAACTGGCTCACATTCGTCGTCATCGGAGATGTCCTTTCCGCTGCAGGGCATGGATTTTGCGCCGTGTCCGGTGGCTCACGCCGGCTGCGTCGCCTGCTGCCGCGCCACAATGCGCTTGTAGAGGTTGCCGACGTTCATCGCATCGACGCGGTCGCTCATCGGGAAGAGCCGTTGGCCGATCGGGTAGGGATCGACGCGTGGCGCCGGCTGCTGCAGCGCCTCCGCCTCGCTCATGCCGCGGCGCACGAAGTCCTCGACGGCGCCCGTCCAGGCGGCGATGATCTCCGCTTGCTCCGCCAGGTAGCCGTGGTCGCAGGGCTCGCCGTGGCCGGGCACGATCGTCTGCGCGCCCAGCGCTTCGATCCGCTTCAGCGCCGCCAGCCACTCCCAGGGGTCCGCCTCCTGGATGAAGCTCTTCACCCGGTGAAAGACGTTGTCGCCCGTGAACACCACGCCTTCCTCCGGCAGGAAGACCGCCGTTTGCGGCGCCGTGTGGCCGGGGACGTGGAGGCATTGAATGCGCAGCTCGCCCAGCTGCAGCGTCAGCTCCTCCTCGAAGGTGCGTGTCGGCGGGTTCGGCGGGTAGTCCGGGTGGCCGAACAGCCAGACGCTGTCGGGATCGGCCTGCTTCATCGGTTCCAGCCGCTCGGCGAACTGCGGCACGGCTTCCAGGTAGCGCCTGCGCAGCCCTGCCTGGCCGATGACTTCGACGCCGGGGAAGAAGGCGTTGCCCTGGATGTGGTCGATATGCGGCTCGGTGTTGACCAGATGGCGGATCGGGCCGTGCTCAAGCAGCCGCTCGCGCCAGCGCACGGCGTCGATCGGCTGCTGCGGCGTATCGATCATCAGCACGCCGTCGCTAGACGCAACGAAGCCCGGATTACAGCCCCAGAAATAGATCTCGGCGTAGACATGCTCGCTGATCCGCCGCACAGAGCACCTCCGCCGGGCCTCGCGTGCCCCGGCAACCTCTCTTCTAGCGGCTCGGGGCCGGCTTGGCAAGCGGCGCCGCCGCGCCCGATCGCCCTTCCCCAGGATTGGGGGCGTAGCGCAGCGCAACCGTTGGAGACCTCTCATGAAGGGGATGGGGGCCGGCGGCCGATGCGGCAGTGTTCGGCCGTGACGATCGCCTGCACCTGGTCGGCGGCGCGATCGAGCCGGCCGTCCTCGTTCAGCACGGCGTAGTCGAAGCGCGGCGCCGCGTCCAGCTCCGCGCGGGCCAGCGCCAGCCGCTCGCGGATCGCCGCCGGCGCCTCGCCGCGCGCCTGCATGCGCTGGCGCAGCGCCTCGAGGCTCGGCGGCGCGATGAAGATCAGCACCGCGCCCGGCGCCATCTGCTTGATCGCGAGGGCGCCGCGCACGTCCGTGCGCATGATCGCATCGCGGCCCGCTGTCAGCGCCGCCCGCACCTGGTCCTTCGGCACGCCGCGGTACGTTCCGTGGTAGAGCACGTACTCCACCAGCCCGTCGGCGTCGCGCAGGCGTAGGAACTCGGCCTCGCTGAGGAAGTGGTAGTCGATTCCCTCGCGCTCACCCGGCCGTGGTTCGCGCGTGGTGGCCGTGACGACGAAGTGATAGGGCGCCCCGCGGCCCTTCAGCGCCTGCAAGACCGCGTCTTTGCCCGCGCCGGAGGGACCGGAGAGCACCACCAGCAACGGCTCGACCGCGGCCGGGTCTGCGCCCGCCGTCGGGCTCACCGCCGCACCAGGTTCGGCAGGCAAAGGCTCACTCATCCTCGGCCGTGAGCACGCGCGGCCCGCCGCGCTGCTGGCCGACGCGGTTGGTGATCGTCTCCGGCGTGATCGCCGCCAGCACAATATGGCCGTCGTCCATCACCAGCACGGCCTTGGTGCGCCGTCCGCTGGTCATATCCACGGTGAGGCCCTTGGTCTTGCCCTCCTGGATCAGGCGTTTGGTGGGCGCCGAGTTCGGCGCGACGATTGCGATCACGCGGTTGACCGCGAGCACGTTGCCGAAGCCGACGTGAATAAGCTCGGTGGCCATGCACTCCCTCAGCTCTGGCGGGACCCCTTCCCCGTTTCGTTCGCACGTTCGCGGGAGGGAGACGCTGTGATCTCCGATCCCATGCTTTCCCTCACCGATCCCGGTGAACGGGATGGGGGAAAGGCCGGGGATGGGGTCCGCGGCAAGAATAGCCCGACGGCTCAGACCGCGGCGGGCGTACCCGAGAGGCGCTCCAAATCCTCCCAGAAGTTCGGATAGGACACGGCGGCGCAGCCGGCGCCCTGCAGTGTCGTCTCGCCCGTCGCCAGCAAGCCGGCCACGCCGAGTGTCATCGCCAGGCGGTGATCGCCGTCGCTCCGGCCCGCCGCGCCGCGCAGCCGTGCCCCGCTGCCGTGCACCAGCAGGCCGTCCGCCAGCTCCGCAATCTCGACGCCGAAGCGGCGCAGCTCGCGGGTGGTCGAGGCGATGCGATCGCTCTCCTTTGTGCGCAACTCGGCGGCGTCACGCACGCCAGTATCGCCCTCGGCGCAGGCGGCTGCAAGCGCAAGCACGGGAATTTCATCGATTAGGCGAGGAATGATATCGCCTGAGACCGTGACACCATGCAGGCGGGAGCTACGCGCCACCAGGTCCGCTACCGGTTCGCCGCCCTGCTCGCGCTCCTCCTCGACCACAATCTCGCCGCCCATCTGGCGCAGCACGTCGATGATGCCGGAGCGCGTCGGATTGATGCCGACGCCGCGCAGCGTAATCTCGGCGTCCGGATGCACCAGCGCCGCCACCAGCCAGAAGGCCGCGGCGCTCACGTCGCCCGGGACGCGCAGCTGCAGCGGCGCCAACTCGCGATCGAGCGGGCGCACGCGCACCTCGGGGCCGTCGGAGCCGATCGCGGCGCCCATCGCCCGCAGCATGCGCTCGGTGTGATCGCGCGAGGGCGCCGGCTCGCGTACGACGGTTTCCCCTTCCGCGTAGAGGCCGGCCAGCACGATCGCCGACTTCACCTGGGCCGAGGCCACCGGCGTGGTGTACTCGACGCCGCGCAGCGCACCGCCGCTGATCACCAAGGGCGCCGTGCGGTCGCCGCCGGCGCCGTGCAGGTGAGCGCCCATCTGGCGCAGCGGTGTGATGATGCGCGCCATCGGCCGCGAGCGCAACGAGGTATCGCCCGAGAGGATCGAGAGCACCGGCTGCGGCGCCAGCAGGCCGGAGAAGAGGCGCATGCTCGTGCCCGAGTTGCCGCAGTCGAGCACGTCGCCGGCCTCGCGCAGACCGTGCAGACCCGCGCCCTCCACGATCAGGCGCGAACGCCCGTCCGCCCCCGGCTCGACGTGGGACTCGACCCCCAGCGCCGCGAGCACGCCCAGCGTCGAGCGGCAGTCTTCGCCGGTGAGGAAGTTTTCGGCCACACTCCGGCCGCGGGCGATGGCCCCAAACATGGCGGCGCGGTGGGAGATCGATTTATCGCCTGGCGGCCAGATCTCGCCGCGCAGCCGTGGCGCCGGCCGGATGACGCGGGTATCGGCCGCGTCACTACTCGTCGTCATCGTCGTCGTCTGGGCCGGACGGGGCGCCGCCGCGCTTCTCGCTGCGGCGCATCATCTTCTCGTACTTCTTGTAGCGGTCGGCCATCCAGCCGCCGAAGAGCATGGCATTCATCTGGTCGGCCGTGGACGGCAGCTCTATACGCTCGCGCTGCGGCCGATCGGCGCCGCTCAAAAACGCCTCGCGCTGGAGCTGGGCGGCGCTGAAGGTATTAAACAGTTCTTCGTGGTTGTCCATGATCAGGTCGCGGTAGCGGCGCAGCTCGGCGATCATCCGATCCAGCCAGTGCACCACGCCATCGGGGTTCGTCGCGCAGATATCGTGGTTCATGTACGGATCGCCGGAGGCCAGCCGCGTCAGGTCCTTGAAGCCGGAAGAAGCCAGCGGCGCGATCTCGTTCCAGCCCTGGCTGTTGCGCACCAGCGTGAACAGGGCGGTGGAGAGCACGATCGGCATGTGGCTGATCGCCGCAACGTACTGATCGTGCTCTTCGGCGTCGATGAAGACGGGATCGGCGCCGAGCACGCTCACCAGGCCGAGCACCGACTTGACCGCGCCCTCGGTGGCGGACGTGGCGGGAATCACCGCGTACGCCTTGCCGTGGAACAGGTCGGCCTCGGCCGCGGCGATGCCCGACTCTTCTTTGCCGGCCATGGGGTGGCCGCCGACGAAGCTGATGCCATCGGGCAGGATCTGCTTCGCCCAGCGCATCACGTCGGCCTTCGTGCTGGCCACGTCGGTGACGATGCAGCCCTCGGGCGCCAGCTCGGCCAGGTCTTCGAGAATGGGACGCACGGCAAGCGGCGGCGTGGCGATGATGATCAGCCGCGCATCCTGCACCGCGCCTTCGAGGTGACGCTCGCTGCTGTCCACGGCGCCGCGGCGCAGGGCCTCCTTCATCGCGTCGGCCTCGAGGTCGTGGCCGACGACCCGCAGGTTCGGCAGCTTCGCCGCCTTCAACGCGAGGCCGATCGAGCCTCCAACGAGACCGAGGCCGATGATCGTGATCTTTTCGACTGCCATGCCCGCTGCCGACTCCCCAGCTTCGCCAAACGTCGCTCAAAGCGCCTCGCGGAGCTGCTCCGCGCATCACGGAGGATACCATTCATTCGGGCTTTGGCGAATCCCGCAACGCCTCGCTCAGCGCCACCAGCGCCGCCACCGCCGCCGTCTCGGCCCGCAGCGTCAGCGGCCCCAGCGTCAGCAGGCGGCAGCCCGCCTGCCGCGCCATCGCAACCTCGGCCTCACTGAAGCCACCCTCCGGCCCCACGAACACGGCCACCGCGGGAACGCCCCCGAGGTCGCCGCTAGCGGGCGCATCCCGCGGCGCGCCGTGCAGGGCGCGCCGCATCGACAGGCGAGCGCCGCCGCCCTCCCAGGCGAACAGGCGCAGCGCCGCCGGCTCGCACAACGCCGCCGCCAGCGGCAGCGGCCGCGCGACCTCGGGCAGGTAGGCGGAGCCGCACTGCTCGGCGGCCTCGACCGCGATCTGCTGCCAGCGTTGCAGCCGCGCGGCGCCCAGCTCGGCGCCGGCGTGCGCCGTGCGCTGCGTCAGCAGCGGCACGATGCGCCAGGCGGCCAGCTCCGTCGCCTTCTCGATCGCCCACTCAAAGCGCTGCGGCCGGATCAGCGCCAGGTACAGGAGCGGCCGCACCGGCGACGGCCACGGGACTTCACGCTCGCTGCCGGGCACGAGGGCGCCGGTCACGGCTTCCCGCGTCACGCTCTCAAGTCGCAGTTCGGCCGTTCGTCCGCGGCCGTCGAACACTTCGACCCGATCGCCCGGCTGCAGCCGCAGCACGCGCCCAATCTGCCGCACCTGCTCGGCGGCGAAGGTCTGCTGCTCGTGCAGCTTCGGCAGATGGAAGCGGTGCACGTGCGGGCTCCACCATCGAGCCGCGTTTCGGCACGGCCCGGCGCGGCCGCATCGTCTCACACCGGAAACCCAGCGTGGCGACGCCTCGCGCCCCGCCACGCACACGATCGCCGCGCTAAAGATGTGGGCGCCTCGTGTGGTTCCCGCGTGGTCGGATCGTTTCGGCGATCACAGACTAACAGCACCGCCCGCAAGGGTAGTGCCGGAACAGACCGGAGGTGTTGATGGTGACCGCCGACACGATCGCGCTCCCGATATCAGCAGACGACCGCATGCGGCCGGCGAGCGGGGCCGGTTTCGCCTCGCCGCGGCGCACGACGGTCCGCTTCCGCCTCAGCCCTAAACCGTCGACCGCGGCCGGTTGCCGCCGCCACGACTCAGGCCCCGCTCTCGGACAGACGGCGGCTGCGGGCGCCGCCATGCACGAGGCCACGCTCGCGCTCTTTGCCTGCGACACCGCTCCGCGGTTGGCCGAGGTCGGCGCCGAGCGTGCAGCGGCGCTGCTCGGCGCCGAGGGCGCGTACGTCGCCCTGTTTGACGCCGAGGAGGCGGCGATGCGCGTCGTCTCCGGCAGCGGGCCGTTCGCGGGCTGCGCCGGTGTGCGCATCAACTACGGCTTCGGCGCCGCCGGCAGAGCCTGGCAAACGCACGCGGCCCTCTGCGATGACGAGCGCGGCGACGGTGTACCTGGTGAGGAAGAGCAGGGGACTCTGGCAGCGCACCTGACCGTTCCGCTCATGTCGCGGGCGCGGGTGCTGGGCGTTATCGGTGTGCGCATGGCCACCGGCCGGCCGGCTCCGACGGAGTTGGCCGCCCGGCTGATGCGGCTGGCCGAGGCGCTGACGCTGGCGCTGGAACGCGCAAGGCGTTTCGAAGCGGCGCGCCTCGAAGCGCAGACCGCGCGCGCCGCCGAGGCGACGCTGCGCCGGCTCGCCTTGCTCGACCCGCTCACCGGCCTGCCGAACCGCAGCCTGTTTGAGGACCGGCTGCGGCAGGCGATGCACACGGCGGAGCGCACCTGCGAGCCGTTCACACTGCTCTTCCTGGATCTGGACCGCTTCAAAGCGGTGAACGACACGCACGGGCACCAGTTCGGCGACCGGCTGCTGGAGCGCGCTGGTGCGCGCCTGCGCGAGGCGTTGCGCGACTCCGACACCGTCGCCCGGCTCGGCGGCGACGAGTTCGCCATGCTGCTGCCCGCCGCCGGAGCGGCGGCGGCGCTGGCGCTGGCGCAGAAGGCGATCGCCCGGCTGAGCGAGCCGTTTCTGCTGGACGGTTACCGCATCGAGATCGGCTCCAGCATCGGCATCGCCGTCTATCCGGAGCACGGCGCGAACGCGGAAGCGCTGGTGCGACGCGCCGACATGGCCATGTACGCCGCCAAGCGCCGCGGCGGCGGCGTCGCCGTCTCCGCGCCTGAGCGCGACGAGCCCAGCTCCAGCCGCGTCGCCTTCGCCGCCGACCTGCGCCGCGGGCTGGGCGCCGACCTCGCCGGCGCCCGCCTGGGAGACGCGGGCGAGGCCGCGCCGGGGCTGCCCGCGCGTCTACGCCTTCAGCCCGAGTGGCACCCACGGCTCGGCGCGCTGCCGGCCGAGCGCTTTGTGCCGCCGGCAGAGCACGCGAGCCTGAGTCGCGAACTGACGCACCGCCTGGTTCGCGCGGCGCTGGCGGACCCACGAATGCACGTGCCGGGCGCGGAGCAGGAGCTGTGCGCCGCGCGCTCGCCGCGGCTGCTGCGCGACCCGACCCTGCCGGCGCAGCTTCGCGGGCTGCCGGAGCGAGAGGCACCGCCGGAAAGGCTGTGCCTGGAGCTGCCCGTGGCAGCGGTGTGGCCAACCGCTGCCGCAAGCTCGGCCGGCCTTGCGGGATTGCGCTCCGCCGGCTTCGGCCTCGCGCTCACCGGCTACGATCCCGGCCAGGTCTCACCGGACGCGTTGCGGGCGTTGGCGGTGGACGAGCTGCAACTCGCGCCAGACGCGGTTGCCGGATTGATCGGCGGGCGTCGGGGCCGCCGTCTGCTCGGCGCCGCGACAAAGGCGGTGGCAGGACCGGGGCTGCGACTGTTGGCCGAGACCGGGAACATCGCCGAGGCACGGCAACTGGCGGCGCTGGGTTGCACCGTGGCCCGCACAGGCGTCGCGCGAATCAGCGCCGCTCACTGCAATGAATCTGCACGCTTTCTCTTGCCGCCCTGAAGGAATTCCTCCGGTCCGCCGCGTTTATGTAGATGACTCGCCGAACCGCTGTTTAATAGCTGGCAGATGCTGCACCCGGTTTGAGCGGAAATCCAGTCTCGGGCTTTTGCAGGTCATACGGCGGGCGTGCTGCCGGGGCACGCCCACCGCGCCTTTCCTCCCCGCCCGCCTACGCCGTCGCCGCGGATGCGGCAAGCGACGCGTAGGCCGCCGCCACCACACCGGCGCCGCGCGTGTCGCCCAGCGTGCCCTCGCCCATGCGGTTCATCACGTAAGCGACGGTCAGGCGCGCGTCGACGTCGACCACGATCAGCGAGCCGCCCCAGCCGCCCCAGAAGCAGACGCGCTCGTTGGCGCCGATCGGCATCTCCGGGCTGTTCAGGCCGTAGCCCATGCCGAAGCGGATCGGCGCGCCCAGCACCAGGTCGGTGCCGTACGCCTGCTGCTCGAACACCGTCTGGCAGCCCTTCTCCGAGAGGAAGCGACGGCCGCCGACTTCGCCGCCGCAGGCCAGCACCGCCTGCACCAGCGCCACGGAGCGGGCGTTGCCGTGTCCGTTCGCCGCGGGAATCTCCGCCCGCCGCCAGGGTGCCGTCCATGACCAGGCGGCATCAATCGGCGGGTTCGCCAGCGTGCGCATCGCCACGCCGTTCGGATCGACGTTGGGCACTTCGAGCGGCGGCGGCGGAATCACGTTGGCGATCCGGCCGAACTGCGACGGGTCGAGCCCGATGTGGAAGTCCGCGCCCAGGGGGCGGGCGAGCTCGGCCGCGAAGAACTGCCCCACCGTCTGCCCGGTGACGCGGCGGATCACTTCGCCGACCAGATAGCCCTGGCTGATCGCGTGGTAGCCCGAGGCGCTGCCCGGCTCCCACCAGGGCGCCTGCGCCGCCAGCAGCGCCGTCGCCTTCTCCCAGTCGTAGAGCGTCTCAACCGTGATCGGCTCCTGCCAGCCCGAGAGGCCGGAGGTATGGCCCATCAGGTGGCGCACCTCGACCGCGCTCTTACCGGCCGCGGCGAACTCGGGCCAGTAGTGCGCCACCGGCGCGTGCAGATCGATGGCGCCGCGATCGGCGAGCAGCAGGGCGCTGAGCGCCGTCATCGTCTTTGTCGTTGACCAGACGTTCGTGATCGTGTCACGTTCCCACGGCGTGGTCCGTGCCTCGTCGGCGTGCCCGGCCCACAGATCGACCACCAACTCGCCGCCCAACGTGACGGCCACCGAGGCGCCGACATCAAGCCCCTGCTCGAAGTTGCGCGCCATCACCTCGCGCACCGCGGCGAAGCGCTCGTCGCACACGCCATGAATCTCGGTCATCTTCGCCTCTCCATCATGCGGCCGCTGATTCATGAGCGCGCCGCGCGGCAGCCTCTGGCGCAGTCTGATTGTACGGGCGACGGAAGATCGCTTCCGCCGCCCTCTCTGTCAACGTTGTGCCGGGGATCGACCGTACACCTACGTTTTCGCAGCGACCTCGGCGGGCGGCGCCGGGTTCTCCACGCCCTGCATCAAAACGCTCGGCACAAGGCGCTGCAGATCCTCGATTGTCCACTGTTCGTCGCGGAAGAGCGTGCGATACGGCGTCGGGTGATACAGCAGCGAGATGTTGCCGCCGCCCACGGCGAAGACCTGGCCGTTGATGTTCCAGGCGGCGTCGCTGGCCAGGTACGCCACCATCGGCGCCACCTGCTCGGGCGGGTTCGACGTCGGCCGGGCGCCCGCGGCCGCGCCGGAGATGCCGCGCGCCGCTCGCGCCTCACGCGCTGTGTCCGGCACGGTCGCCGTCATGCGCGTGCTGGCCGAGGGCGAGATCGAGTTCACGGTAGCGCCGTAGCGGCCCAGGTCCTTCGCCGCCACGCGCGTCATGCCCGCGATGCCCGCCTTCGCCGCGCCGTAGTTCGCCTGGCCGGAGTTGCCGCGCAGGCCGGAGCCGGAGGTGAAGCCGATCACGCGGCCGGAGCGCTGCTGGCGGAAGAGGATCGACGCCGGCTTGGTCACGGCGAAGTAGCCCTTCAGGTGCACGGCGATGACCGCGTCCCACTCCTCCTCGGTCATGTTGAAGATCATGCGATCGCGCAGAATACCCGCCACGTGCACGACGATGTCGAGCCGGCCGAAGCTGTCCAGCGCCTGCTTGACCATCGCCTCGCCGCCCTCCATCGTGGCGACGTTCGAGTAGTTGGCGACGGCATCGCCGCCGGCCTTCTTGATGTTGGCCACGGTTTCATCCGCCGGGTCGGAGCGCGGCGTGCGCCCGTCTACGTCCACGCCGTAGTCGTTGACGACGACGCGGCAGCCCTCCGACGCGAACAGCTCGGCGCAACTGCGCCCGATACCCCGGCCCGATCCGGTGATCACCGCGACCTTGCCCTCGAGTGAGTTACCCACGGATCGCCTCCTCGATCTCCGGCGCGGCTGTGAGAGACAGCGGCGCCGGGCGCGGTCGCCGTCCTGTCGGCGCCCGTCGCATTATAGGCACGGACACGCGCTGGAAAACACGTGGCGGACCTCGCTGCGGATCCCGTCGCGGCAGACGCATCTGGCGGCGCTTCCCCGCGCACCGGCGTGCTACTATAGGCGAAACCGCAGGCACGAGGCGGACGGTGGACGTAGAGATCGCCTGGCCGGCGCTGGTCAACGAGCACGGCGGCCGCATGCTCTGGTTCGGTAGCTGGCTGGTGGGCGGCGCCGGCGACGAAGCGGCGTGGTTCTACAGCGGCCGCGGCGGCGAGCGCGGTCGTTATCCCGTGCCGCAGGGCGCCACGGGGCTGCGCATCCGCCGCTGGCCGAACGAGGGCTTCGACGCCGAGTATGCCGATGTGCTCGATCTCCGACGGTTGCAGAAGCTGGATGCGGAAGCGCTCGACTTCGACCGCCGGCAGCCGTTCAGCCTTCTCGTGGAAGAGTAGACACGACCGGGGGATGAGATGACCACAGCCGAAATCCCACAGCACCGCACCAATACGCCCGGGCACGAGGGCTGGCCGCGCGTGGCTACGCCGGGCGCAACGAACAAGTACTTCATGGTCTCGGCCGACTGCCACGTGAACGAGCCGGCGAACCTCTGGGTCGAGCGCATCGAGCCGCAGTACCGCAATCGCCTGCCGCGCATCGAAGTCGATGCCAACGGCGTCAAGTGGTCGGTCGTAGAAGGCTACAAGCCGACCAAGCTGCGCGATCTGAAGCTGGAAGGCGAAGATCTTGAGCGCTCGAAGGTCGGCAACCGCGACCCCGAGGAGCGGCTGCGCGACCACGCCCGCGACGGCATCGACGCCGAGATCATCTTCCCCAACCGCGGGCTGCAGATGTGGGCCACGCCGGATCCGCTCTTCTCGCAGGCGATGTGCCGCGTCTACAACACCTGGGCCTGGGAGGTCTTCGGGCCGTACTACGACCGCCTCTCGCCGCTGGCCTGCATCGCCTCCGGCGACATCGACGGCGCGATCGCCGAGATCGACCGCGTGGCCAAGCTCGGCTTCCGCGGCCTCAGCCTGCCCTGCAAGCCCACGTGGGGTCCCGGCCGGCCGGAGGATCCGAACTACAACCTGCCCGTGTTCGACCCGCTCTGGGCCGCGATCGAGCAGAGCGGGCTGCCGATCACCTTCCACGTTTCCACCGGCAAGGATCCGCGCGGCGCCAAGGGCTTCGGCGGCGCCGTGATCAACTACGCGATCCACTCGCTGGCGCCGACAGCCGAGCCGGTGGCGAACCTCTGCTCGTCCGGCGTGCTCGAGCGTTTTCCGGGGCTGCGCTTCGCCACGATCGAGGCGGGGATCGGCTGGGTGCCGTGGCTGCTGCGGGCGATGGACGAGGCCTACCAGAAGCACCACATGTGGGCCTTCCCCAAGCTGAAGCTGCTGCCCAGCGAGTACTACCGCCTGCACGGCGCCTCGTCCTTCCAGGAAGACCCGCCGGGCATCGACCTGGTCGAGCGCTACGGCCTGCAAAAGAACTTCATGTGGGCGAACGACTACCCGCACCACGAGGGCTCGTGGCCGCACTCGGCCGCAGCGATCGAGCGCACGATGGGCCACCTGCCCGATGAAACGCGCGCCCGCATCCTCGGCCTGAACGCCGCGGAGTTCTTCGGCTTCAGCCTGCCGGCGTAGAGCGCGGCGCCGTCCTGCCCACGGCCGCGGCGAGCACCACCTGCCGCCGCGGCGACCAGGACGCGAAAAAGCCCGCGGCTTCGTCGTCGAAGAAAGTAAGGCCCGTCGCGCCGAGGCCGGCCGCCGTGGCCGCAAGATACAGCCGCCCCAGCGCCAAGCCGGCATCGAGCTGGACCACGCGGTAGCCGCGTCCGCCCAGCCGCGACAGCACGCGTTCGCCGTCGGCCAGCCACCAGATCGTGACGGCGGCGGCGCCGGCACGCCGGGCGTCGGGTACGAGCGACGCCACCTGATTGCGCCGTTCGCCCGCGGCCAGCAACTCGAGCGTCGTCTCTCCGCGAAGGCGATAGACGCCCGGCGCGATGCCGGCGGCCGCCTGAACCACGAGCAGGGTCTCAGCCAGCGGCGCGCCCGCGGGCCAGGCGTCTCCGCCGGGAACCGCGGCCGCGGCCCGGCAGACGGCAGCGAGTGCTTCAACCGAGATCGACTCCTCGCTGAAGCGCCGCGCCGAACCCCGCCGGACGATGATCGCCTCGACCGGATCAGAACACGCGGATACCGCGGGCAACGAGCTGAGGCCGCCTTCCGAAACCGCCGGCTCAGCCTGCGGCGCGCCTGCCGCGTTGAACGCGGCCGCTGCCGCCCGCCAGCTCACGACATGCTCCGAGCCGGCAAGCGAGGAGGCGACATGCGCGGCGGCGATCGCGGGCGGCGTGCGCGGCCGCGGGCTGCTGGGCGCCACGCGCGGCGCGATCGGCTCCGGCGGCGTGGTCGTGGGCAGGATCGGCGCGCCGCCGCCGAGCGCCACCACGGCCAGTGCCGCCTCGCCCACACCGTCCAGACCGAGCAAAACGTTCACCGCGGCATCGTCGAAGGCGGTGATGACGCGAGTGGGCAAGCCATATGCTCCACCGAGCGCCAGCAGGTTCGCCAGGATTGTGCCCGCGTCCCAGAACGCATGCCGGTATGCCCGCTCGCCGTAGCGCCAGGCGTTGCGCCAGAACTCGCTACTCAGGACCAGCGCCAGCGGCGCTGCCGCAAGGCCAGCATCAGCGCCGCCTGCAGCGAGCAACGAGGCCCGCCAATCGCCCGGGCGCAGGCGGCGCGCGGTCTCGTTCTGCAGTGCGTAGTGGTAGACGCCCGCAGGCAATCCCGGCAGCTCCGCGCAGACGGCGTACGTCTCAATGTGATAGAGCGCACCGGTGCACGAGGCTGCACGGAACGGCATCACCGTGCCGTCTGGCAGCCGCCGGCGCCGCGTGATCCCCGCCGACCAGTGCGGCAACGACGCCAGCATGGGGGCGTCGATGGGCGGCTCGCCCGCGGGTTCCGGGCCGTGCGCCTCCGCGCTCGGCACGGGCGGCAGCCGCAACGACTCCAGGTCCTCGTACAGCTTGAACGGGCGCGGCCGGTTCCACGGCTCGACGGCGAGCCACGCCTCGCCCGGCCGCAGCGCCGTCTGCCGGTGGTAGTCGAGCAGGGCGGCGCCGTCCGGAGTCATCGGCGATCTCCGTGGCGCCGCCCGGCCTTGCTCAGACAAGCACCGCCTGGGCGTAGTCCGCGTGGCCCACCTGCTCGGCGGGGAAGAGCTTCAGGTCCTCCATCCAGCGGTGCGTGCGCTCGTACATCTCGCGCGTGTAGGGCTCGAAGACGATGCGCTCGCCGGGACCGAAGGCGCTCACGTCCACCAGGGCGTGGTACCGCTCCGGCAGCTCCTTGAGGAAGTAGTGCTTGTACAGCTCCGGCTCCAAATCGATGTCGCGCTGGGCGCGTTGCAGGGCGCGGAAATAGGCCCCGACCTGCTCCTGCGTGGCGTCGCCCGTGACGAGAAAGCCGATCATGAAGGTCGTGTCGATCACCTTGCGGAAGCCCTGCTGCTCCAGCACGTAGAGCGGCCCGCCGAAGATGTTGGCCGCGGGGATCTCGCGCTCCAGCAACTGGCTCAGCCGGTCGAAGGGCCGGCCGATGAAGCGCAAATTCGTCTGCTCCGGCGTCAGGACACGCTCCAAGGCCTGCAGCGCGGAGAAGTGGCTGCCCGAGTGGTAGCCCACGCCGATCGCGACGTTCGCCAGGTCGCCCGGCTTGCGCACCGCGGACTCCGGCGCGACGTAGATGCCGCCCGGCGTGACCGAATAGGCGTGCCCCCACATCTTGCCGTGCTCGGCAGACGAGGCCATGTTCACGGCCCAGTGGCAGGCCGCGCTCACCTCGCAGGCGCGGCCCGCCTCCATCGACTCGAAGGCGCCGTCTTTGACCTCGGCGCCGTGCATGCCGGCCGACTGCACCGTGCCCGTGCTGCCGAAGAAGCCGCCGGCCACGAACTCGTACGTGAGCCCCTCGTCGTGGAAATAGCCCTGCTCGTCGGCCACCCACTCCTGCAGACGTCCGTGCGGCTGAATGCGGAAGATGCCCGGATCCGCGGATTCCATCGTCGATTCCTCTCACTCGTCACTCGCGCTCGCGCGACACAGCGGGCGCGGTCAACCGGCCGCGGCCACGCCGCCCTGCCCTCTACCCTATACCCTTTGCTATCAATGACAAGAAGGCCAACTGTATGCTTCCATATGGATTGTTGATACAGCCGGAGGCCGCCGTGCTCGGTGAATTGAGCCTCTTCCGCCTGCAGGTGTTCGTCACCCTGGTGGAGCGCGGCGGCTACTCGGCCGCGGCGGCGCAGCTCGACGTGGCGCAGCCCACGGTCTCGTTTCACGTGCGGGCACTGGAGCGCGCGCTGGGCGCCCGCCTGGTGACCTACCGGGATCGAGCCGTGCACCTGACGCCGGAGGGCGAGGCGCTCTTTCGCACGGCGAAGGCGATGCTGCGCGACGGCGAGCAACTCGCCCAGGCGATCGAGCACATCCAGGCCGGGCAGGACGGCACGCTCACGCTCGGCGCCAGCATGGCCTTCGAGCAGCCGTTCTTCTTCGAGCGGGTGGTCGCGCCCTTCGCGCGGAAGCGGCCGCGGGCGGCGCTCTCGCTGCGCTTCGGCCACAGCATGCGGCTGGCGCGGGCCGTGCTGGAGCACGAGCTGGACCTGGCGATCGTGCTCGACTGGCGGCTGCCGGCGGGCGTGCAGTACGAGCCGCTGCACCGCGCCGACTTCGTCTTCGTCGCGGCCCAGAGCCATCCGCTGGCGCGGCGGCGGGATGTCACCGCCGCCGCGGTGGCCGAGGCCGGCATCATCATCGCGCCGATCGGCGACGCCGAGACCGTGGCCTACGGCGAGCTGCTGCGCGCCTCCGGCCTGCGTGGCCAGCGGGTGGCGCTCGAAGTGGACGGCATCCAGGCGCGGGTACTGGCGGCGCGCGCGGGCCTCGGCGTGCTCGGCATCTTCGTGCCGCCCTACGCCGGCGAGCTTGCCTTCAACGGCCTGGCGCCCCTGCGCCTGCCCGGCCCGCCGCCCTCCACGGAGTTCGGCCTGGTCAACCGCGAGGGCCGCCCCTGGACGCCGCTGATGACGGCCTTCGCCGCCTGGCTGCGCGAGGTTTCGTCCGCGGCCGGACACTTGCCGCCGGCGAAACCGCCATCTACGCTCGGCGGGTGAAGACCGCCGCCGTCAAGATCCTGGAGCGACTGAAGCTGCCCTACGAGCTGCGCGCCTACGAAGAGGAGGCGCTGAGCGCGGACGAGGCGGCGCACAAGCTCGGCCTACCGCTGGACCGCGTCTTCAAGACGCTGGTCGTGCGCGGCGATCGGGGCGGCGTCGTGCTCGCCTGTCTGCCCGGCAGCGGCACGCTCAGCCTGAAGAAGCTCGCCGCCGCCAGCGGCAACAAGCGCTGCGAGCTGGTCGAAGTGGAGGAGATCCACCGCCTCACCGGCTACCTGCGGGGCGGCGTCTCGCCCCTCGGCGCCCGCAAGGGCTATCCCCTCTTCCTCGACGCCAGCGCACAGCGGCACGAGACGATCGGTGTCAGCGCCGGCATGCGCGGGCTGGAGTTGCTGCTTGCGGCCGACGCGCTGGTCACGGCCGGCCGCGCCACGCTCACCGACCTGGCCGAATAGACAGCCGGCGCTTCAATCGCGGTCGTGGTGCGCCGTGAGGCTGTGCGCGGCCTCGTGCTCGGCGGCGGGGTCCATGTGCACGTCCACGGCCTGCACGCCCTCGACCTGGTGCAGCAGGGCATGGCGCACGGCTTCGGCCGCGTCGTGCGCCTGCGCCAGCGGCAGCTGCGGCGGCAGGGCGATGCTGAGCGAAACAAACAACGCCCGCCCCGCCCAGCGCAGGCGCACATCGTGCACGTCGAGCACGTCGGGCACCGCGGCGGCGACGCTTCGTACCTGGCTGGTCAGCGCCGGATCGACGGCGTCCATGCCGCGGCCGATCACCCCGCGCGCCGTGCTGACGATCACGCCGGCGATCACCAGCGTGATCAGCACGCCGGCCAGGCCGTCCGCCCGCTCAAAGCCCGCGGCCACGCCGCCGATACCCGCCAGCGCCGCCAGCGAGACCAGCCCGTCGACGCGGGAATGGGCGCCGTCCGCCTCCAGTGAAACCGAGCCGATGCGCCGGCCCACGCGCGTCTTGTACTGCGCCGTCAGCTCGTTGCCGGCGAAGCCGACGAACGCCGCCACGGCGCTGAGCGCCAGGTGGCTCGGGTGCGAACCCGTCAGCAGGTGTTGCAGCGACTCGTAGCCCGCGGCGATGCCGCTCGCCACCATCACGATCAGCACAAACATGCCGGCAAGGTCTTCGGCGCGATGGTAGCCGTAGGGGAAGCGTTCGTTCGCCTCGCGCCGCGCAAAGGTGAAGGCGGCCCAGATCGCGAGCGTCGTCGTCACGTCGCCCAGGTTGTGCATCGCGTCGGCCAGCAGGCCGGCGCTGTTCCCGAGGGCAAAGATGACCAGCTCGATCGCACCGGTGACCAGCAGCGCCAGGCTGCTCCAGCGCGCGGCGCGGATGCCCTCGGCCGTACGCAGGTCGAGGCCGCCGGCCGCGCCGTGACTGTGGCCGTGTGCCCGCGGCGACGCGACTCCGCGGTCGTGCGCGTCGTCATGGTCATGCTCGTAGCCGTGTCGGCGCAGGAAACGCACGCTCATCCCTCGCTGCCAGGCTCCCCTGACGCTCGCCTTGCCCGATCATACGGCACGAGCGAGCGGCAGCGGCGGCTGCGCCTCCCGCCAGCGCCGGCTGAGCGCGTATGCTGGCGCTGAGATCGCCACTGCGCATCCGTTGATTGATGCGGCGGCAGACTCCAGCCACGCGGAGGCGGACGCGATGACGCAACTGCACGAACGGCTCGACCTGGCCGGAGCGATGCCGCGGCGCGACGGAGAGTTGCGCGTGCCGGGCCCGCTGGCGGCGATCACGATCGCCAGAGATGCCTTCGGCGTGCCGCACGTACGCGCCGCCAATGAGCACGACGCCTGGTTCGGCCAGGGCTACGC